>CAZGDJ010000424.1:0-2313 GCA_964524635.1 uncultured Rikenella sp.
GGCAGCATTTTTCTGGCCTTTTTTAATGGCAATGGCAGCACCAACAGTATATGCCCATCCTGCATTTTCAAAAGCAATAGGTTGAATATCTTTCACAATTTTATGAATATCAACACCTTTTTTGTCACATATTGCTTTAGCTTCCTCCAGGGAAGAAATGCCGTAAGAACTGAGAACCTTATTTATCTGTTTAATTCTTCTGTCATAACTTTCAAACAATTGCATAGCTCAATCCTCCTATTCTTTACGTGGGTCAATAATTTTAACTGCGTCATCAATACGGCCATATTTGCCCGATGCTTTTTTAAGCGCTTCACCGGCATCGGCTCCGGATTTAATTGAGTCCATCATTTTGCCGACATTTAAAAATTCATATCCTATTATTTCGCCATCCTTATCAAGGCCAATCTTTGTCACATATCCTTCAGCCATTTCAAGATAACGTGGTCCCTTTGCTGAAGTGCCGTACATTGTTGCGGTAACACTTCGCAGGCCTTTACCCAGATCTTCCAGTCCGGCTCCTATTGGCAGTCCGCCTTCCGAGAAAGCGGTCTGAGTGCGTCCGTAGACAATCTGTAGGAATAATTCACGCATTGCAGTGTTTATGGCATCGCATACCAGGTCTGTGTTCAATGCCTCAAGAATGGTTTTGTTGGGAAGTATCTCAGCTGCCATTGCTGCCGAGTGTGTCATTCCTGAGCAGCCTATAGTCTCGACCAATGCTTCCTGAATGATGCCATCCTTTACATTGAGGGTTAATTTGCATGCACCCTGCTGCGGTGCACACCATCCAATACCGTGTGTCAGACCGGATATGTCTTTCACCTCTTTTGCCAATACCCATTTTCCTTCTTCAGGTATGGGTGCAGGTCCATGATTTGCGCCTTGTGCCACGCAGATCATTCCTTCAACTTCATGTGTAAAACTCATGTTATGATTAATTTAATGATTAGAAATTCCCTTAATCCGGTTAAAAATTATTTGCTAATATACATATTTGCTTACTTGCTGCATCAATTGTATTGAGATCATGTTTAATATTTTCATCCGGAATAATAAATACCATTGCACTCTGCCATTCAGGAAGAATACTCATCTGTTTTTTCTGAATCATTCATGAAGTAAAAAATTTCCTCAACGATCTCTCACAGAGAAAAAAGTACTGACTGCAGTTCTGTATTTCTCGCTCACATCCGGAAGGCCATTTCCATTTATATCTTTCATAGATGAAAGGAACTCCATGAGAGCGAGCCACTCCTTGCCTTCCTGCAACCCATCCCTGGCATCGTTCATATCGATAATCGCTTCCTCCATATCAATGATGCGATTACCTGAGGCATCCTTAGGTACCACATTTATCAATCCAAAGCTCATCTTCTTTATAATGCCCACGAATTCAAGCATATATGAATTGGCTGCAACCGAATATAGATTCCTGTTCTTCTTCGAAAAATCAATTTCCGATGTGTTACCATTGCGATCAGTGACTTCAATCTTTCTTATTTTGTTTAGCAGCCCTCCTTTCGGGTCGTATTCCACCCGAATACCAGAGTAATAACAATAATTGGCAGGAACAGATTTTGAAGCCATCTGCAGAACCTCGAGCACGTTTTTAAGCTCTTTTCCTGTCACGTAGATCCTGGAAAGCGGATAACCCGGAACATTATCCCTGCCCTCTCCCATCATCATTATCCTGAATACATCAGGGGCACTCAGAGTGCCGGGAACAATCTTATCGCATATTACTCCTACAGCAACCATACTGACATCGATCCCGTTACTGAGATGATGGTTCAGGTAGCTGTGTATTGCGTCAGCAACCATAGGTCCCAGGTTGCTTCCCCTGATATCTCCCATCTCGTTACATTCCAGAAGGAAACCTGATTCGGCAACAGGAGCATCGTAATCCATGCCGATGGGTTTAAGTACTTTATCGTTCACCAGCTTTTTCTGGTCTTCAACCAGTTTATTTATGGCAGTATCACCTGCAGTGTTGTCATCAACAGGCAGCAGGGAATAGTTATCTACTGTTACTGTACCCCTTTCATAAGTTATTTCCAGCTTACCGATATATTGTCCGTGATCTCCTGCCTGAACTACGGCAGTTCCATTCACTATTACCGGTTTTTCAAGTTTTGTATGGGTATGACCGCTGATAATAACATCAACACCCATGACTTTTCCGGCGAGTTTAACATCCTCTCCCGACCACTGACCGTCTTTATCAAGCTCCACTCCGGAATGTGAAAGACATATTATAATATCGCATTTTTCAGCTTCAAGCTCGCGAACGAGTTTTTTTGCATATCTGAT
>CAZGDJ010000425.1:0-2313 GCA_964524635.1 uncultured Rikenella sp.
ACCAGCTGGTTATACAGCAGCAATCTATGCATCCAGGGCAAATCTTAAACCTGTGCTCTACACAGGTCTGCAGATGGGAGGGCAGCTGACGACGACCACTGATGTTGAGAACTTCCCCGGTTATCCAAATGGCGTCACAGGACCGGAGATGATGGAGGATTTCCGAAAACAGGCAGAGAGATTCGGTACTGATATAAGGTTTGGAATAGCAACATCGGCTGATTTCTCTGGCAAACCATTAAAAGTGACTTTTGACGGCTCAGTCGAGATACTTGCTGACGCAGTCATTATTTCTACCGGTGCAACAGCAAAATATCTTGGGATCCCTGCTGAAACCAAATATGCTGGTATGGGTGTTTCAGGCTGCGCAACCTGTGATGGCTTTTTCTATAAGGGCAAGGATGTGGCAGTTGTCGGCGGTGGTGATACTGCATGTGAAGATGCTTCATATCTTGCCGGATTATGCAACAAAGTATATATGGTTGTTCGCCGTAATGTCTTAAGGGCGAGCAAAGCAATGCAGCATAGGGTTATGAATGCACCCAATATAGAGATATTATGGGAGTGCCAGGTTGATGACCTTTTTGGAGAGAATGGTGTTGAAGGTGCAGTGCTGCTAAAGCATAAGGGTACCCCGGAACAGGAGAAATTTAATATAAAGATTGACGGACTATTCCTTGCTGTTGGTCACACACCGAATTCAGAGGTGTTCAAACCTTATATTGAGACTGATGAGACAGGCTACATTATAACCGATCCGGCATCAACGCGTACAAAGGTGCCTGGTGTGTTCGCAGCAGGTGATGTTATGGATCATATATACAGACAGGCTATCACTGCAGCAGCGTCAGGATGCAGGGCGGCTATAGATGCTGAGAGATACCTTGCGGAACTGTGTTAAATTCATTAACTTTATACTTATCTCACTCTAATTATTGCAGGCAATGAAGAACTTCAAGAAGACCTTTAACATACACGCTGAGCCATCTGATATCTATGCTGCTCTGACAAATCCTTATACCATAGAGTTATGGTCAGGTTACCCGGCACAGATGGTGGCTGCACCCGGTGAGGAATTCACCATGTGGGAGGGCGATATCTGCGGGAAGATTCTTGATCTGGTGCCAGATAAGAAGGTAGTCCAGGAGTGGTATTTCGGAGAGAAGGATATTCAGTCAATTGTCACAATAACTATCTCTCAATCAGGGGGAAACTCGGTAGTGGTTGTTGAACACACCAATATCCCTGCCGAAGACTTTGAAAACATTGTTGAGGGCTGGAATGAATATTACATGGGAGCAATCAGACGTTTTTACAATCCCAATTTCTGATCATCTCCGTTTTAAGATATCATTGATGTCTTCAAGGCTGCCCATTACCAGTCCGGCAATACCTGTATAACATTTGGTGAGTGACTTTTCGCTGATTTCATTTACCCATCGGGGTATCCATGATAGCATGTCTGTAGTGATGAATGTCACGAGGTCTCTTCTTATCATCTCGCTTATCTCATTGTCATCCTCCGTAAGATATTTTTCAATCAGCAGGCTGACGAACAAAAGTTCAATGCCAAGGTGGTCATTTTCCAGATCGCAGTACTCTGATTTCTGAAAGCCATATCGGTCATACAAAATCTGTAAAGAATTCATGTACATTTTTAGATCTGTGTCAGAGGACAGCCAGGTACCTGCCAGAGGTCTTGCAATTGGGGTGTTATCCACACCAAAAAGCAATTGATAATTAGTCTCGATTCTGGCTCTGCATTCCCTGCCATGCGGACATGGCGACATGAGCAGTTCAGATGCTTTCTTAAAAGTGGCATTTGAGCTTTCAACAGGGAGATTTCTAAGCAATCCTTTCTCACAGAATGACGGAACGCCGCCTTCAGTTGGTGATGTAGTTACAGAACTACCCAGAAAAAGAAACATTGTTGTGTAGGCCTGAAGCAACTCTTCAGGTGTATTAATGCTGCCGATCATATCAGGTTAATGGAAATATATCATTTTAACGCACTAAACATTAAAATGTTCATTATTGAGATTTCCTGGTGGTACAGATTTTGTGGCATCTCATTGTTCTATAAAGAAATGATTATGACCAGAACTATTTGTGTAACAGCACTTCTTGTGCTCCTTGCTGGTTTTAGTTGTGAAAGAATTGATATTAATGCTGATGTGCCTGATTGTGTCAGACGCATGGCAAGGTCATTAAGAAATGAAGAGGTAAGGAATCCGCCGGCTCTTATCTCAGAGTGGACCCTTGGTTTGGACCCCTATTAATCGGACTTTTTTACAGACGGTTAAATATACATAA
>CAZGDJ010000426.1:0-2308 GCA_964524635.1 uncultured Rikenella sp.
AAATGACCCGTCGTAGTAACGATATCCGCCCGGAAGCGCTTTAAAACTTTTCTCATCTGTAGCTCCAAGGTTAGGTTCAACCCAGTGACTGGTGCCGGCCTCCTTAAGCTTGCCTCCCGCCACAGTTCCCCCTCCGACCAAATCTACCAGCGCAGACCACTCCTCGAATGTTGCTATATGCCATCCCTCAGGTGCAATATTGCGGGAATCCTCTATTGCAAAGTAATTATAGAGGAACCCGTATGTAGTTCCGTTTGCTGCCTCATTATTGTAACTGCACCTCGCCCCAGCGGTCGGAATAACCCAGTCTGCTGATTCGTTCAATTCCGGAATGACATCCCCATTCTGATATCTGGTTGTCTTAAGGTTTTCAGCCATCCATACCATATCACCGATAACAACTGTCTTATACACATTTCCATCTATATCAGTAACAGTTCCGGGATCTTCAACCCCAGGCCCCGTTCCCTCACAACTGTTTAAGATTATTCCGTAAATTGTCATCACTGTCAGTGACAGTAAGAAATATGCTCTCTTTTTCATTTGTCTTTTCATCTATTGATGATTTGTCAGAGAATCAAATTTATATGACTTCAGAGTCAAAAAATTGTAATAACGCGACAAGGCGAAGTACAATTTGCCGGAAAAATGGAATGAAAAAAAGCAGACCTTCGGTCTTCAACCCTCAATATCAGAGACCCTGCGGACAATCTGAAATCTGTCAAGATAAATGGTGCCGTGCTGCCTGAAACTGACAAATTTCCCCGGTGTATAACCGGTCAGTGATTTAAAATCATGTATGAAATGAGCCTGGTCGTAATAACCAAAACTATGTAAAACCTCCTGCCAACCATTGAATCTCTTCTCAAAAAGACTCTGTAAGATAAAGTTAAAACGAATTATGCGGATATATTCCCTGGGTGTGACGCCAACACACATCCTGAAAGAACGCTGGATACTTCTGGCTGATTTGCCAAGCTTTTCACAAATATCCTGGAGAGTGATGTTGCCCTGGCTTAGATGAATAAGGTCAAGCACTTCAGGGTATGTATCTCCGGCGTTCTTATTATTGTTGCTTCTCAACAGTCCGTAAAAGAAATCGTTCAGAACTGATATTTTGCCTTCAATTGTGGCATGGTCTTTCAGACTGTTTATTGACTGCATCATATCTGCCGGGACAATTTCCTTAAGGTCAGTCACGCGATTCGTCAGTTTGAATGCCGGACAATTGAAGATCCTGTAAAATCCGCCAGGTTTGAATGTTATAACAAGATTGTCAATTCTTCCGTGTGTCCTTATATAAGTCAGATGATCAAGAGTATGCACTCCGGTAATAAATTGACTGTATGAATTCAGAAGTTTAAAATGATTGTCATATATTTCAACAGGTGATCCGGAATGAACAAACATCACAATATTTCCGGTTGGTACCGGTCTTGATGCAAGCGATTGGATCTGGCTGTGTTCAATAACTCCATGGAGGTAGTTAAAGATATAAGGTTCAAGAATTCCGGGCGTATCAAATTGACAGGTGCCTCCCGAGAAAACCTCGGTTATGCTTTGGGTCTTATCATAAACAAATGAGTTATCGGGATCTCTGGTGGGGGTGTTCATAGGTAGGTCTGTCTTTTGGAGGTTTAATATAGGAAAAATTAAGTCACCCTTTACAATAATCCGGAGCCTAGTATTCTAAAAGACGAAATTGTAAAGCTTCTTTTTGCCTCTTAAGCCTCATGTACCTGAGGCGGTTAGACGTTGAGTCGGCTAAACCCCTAAACGCCTAAACCCATTAACTCTGAAACTCTGGAACCTTTAAACCTTGAAACCTTGAAACATTCCCTATCAGCCTGCTTCTTCGGTCAGTTCCACGAATACATTATCACTTTCTTTGTCTTGACACGCCCCTCTTCTCCCCAAAACGGGGCGAGGAGGAGACAGCAGGAAAACACTCGCTTTATCCGGAAATTCTCTAAGGCCAGTCAAAAAATATTCAGCTATTAAGTTTCCCCTCCAAAGATAGGAGAGCCTGCCCCGCAACGCGGGGGGTGCCCTGATGGTATCATCAGGGCGGGGTGGTATGATTTTAAGCCGACTTCCTTTCTTGTCCTGATATGCCCCTAACCCTACCCCCGCTAAAGCGGGGCAAGCTCTTCCCCCATACCGGGGGAAGGGAGTTTTAGTAGATATCTTTAGCCACAAAAGGCGATGCGCGTTGGCTGTCCACGGCATTATGTTCCTTTCTTGTCTTGATACAAGAACCGATCCCGCGAAGCGGGAGAGCTCACGAGACCCTTCCATCCGGCAGGGG
>CAZGDJ010000427.1:0-2305 GCA_964524635.1 uncultured Rikenella sp.
TGGATGGCGTTATTCTTATACCACTGAATTTTGGTGCGCATTTCATTAATTACAAGCACCGCTGGCTTGACTCAAATATCATGGTCAGGGGTAGAGAGGATGTGAGCATTGAAGAACTGTCAGATGAGGTGACAATGATACTGCGATCAGCAAGAAGACTTAGACCGGGTGAAGAAAGTAACTTTTCAGTAAATCAGGCAAGCTTGCTTACTCAGGGATTTGAGTCTGTTTTTGCAGGTATTAATATAGCAGGCTGGATAATAGGCGGATTCTCGATCCTTGTTGGTGGTTTTGGAATAGCCAATATTATGTTTGTCTCTGTCAGAGAGCGAACGAGTATCATAGGTATTCAAATGGCTCTTGGCGCTAAAAGAAGGTTTATTCTTTTACAATTCCTGGTTGAATCTATACTTCTTTCAATTGTTGGTGGCATATTAGGCCTTTTTGTTGTCTTCATAGCAACTCTTGTGGTAAATTACCTCTATGACCTGAATATGTTTTTAACAGCAGGAAATATTGTCCTCGGTATTGTTATCTCGGGAATAATTGGTATCGTTGCGGGATTTGCTCCAGCTTCCGCAGCTGCAAAGATGAACCCTGTAGAGGCAATAGGTTATTCATTCTGAACCCGGGGAGGTTTATTTCTTTTCAGAAATATTAAGATGCACCCAGTTAGTAAGTTCAACAAACTGATCAACTGACAGTTGCTCGGGTCTCATTGTTAAAAGAGGGATCTCTTTTGCATTATCTCTGGTTATTGACCTTATAGGATTGCGGATCATCTTCCTTCTCTGGTTAAAACAACGCTTAACTACAGTAAAAAACAATTCTTCATTACAATCAAGTCTCTCTCTTTTATTACGTGTCAGATGAATAACCGCTGATTTAACTTTTGGTGGCGGAGAAAAGACTTTCTCACTAACTGTGAACAGGTAGTCAGTGTCATACCATGCCTGCAGGAGAACACTGAGAATGCCATAAACACGACTGCCTGGCGAGGAGCAGATGCGCTCAGCCACTTCCTTCTGCACCATACCTGTCACCTCGGTAACCTTATTTCGGTTTTCAAGCACCTTAAAGAAAATCTGACTCGAGATATTATACGGGAAGTTGCCTATTATACACATCCTGCCACCCCCAAGTCTTTCAAGGTCAAGGGCAAGAAAATCCCCGCTAATGATTTCTCCTATACCCGTTATGTTGTTCCGGAGATATTCAACTGATTCTCTGTCAACTTCTACAACTTTCAGGTTTTTAAAGTTTCTGTTTACAAGAAATTCGGTAAGGACTCCCATCCCCGGGCCTACCTCAACAACAGTTTCACAATCTGAGGCCTTAAGAGAATTGACGATTGAAGCAGCTATTTTCCTGTCTTTGAGAAAGTGCTGCCCAAGATGTTTTTTCGCTCTTACTTTGTCGCTTCCCATGGTGGTATAAGCAGATCAGAACTCAATCCTGATATTTTTATCCTCTCCAGATTGTTAATTATACGTTTCAGAACGTTATAGTACAGGGTTCCAAACAGCAAAATGTTCATCAGCCATATTACAATCATGTTAAACCATAGCGTGCCTATACGAGTTGAACCAATCTTCTTGAATGGCGCATAAAAATGTGCGCGCCCGTACTCAGAATCGGGTTCCATCAGCACCGGGTCTGCCTTCTGAATGATGCGTTTATCTGTCTCAAAAGTTTTCTTCTGTACGGTGCGGTTCAGCAGCAGGTCTGCAAGACTTTCATTATGAGTTGCTTCCCTTCTTTTTACAAGGGCCTCGCGTCCGATAACACCCACAATACTGTCCGTAATCGATTCTTTAACAGATGAATAATAAAGATATCTACCCCTGACCCTGCCTCGGAGCGAGTCAAGATAATCATTGACCAGCAGCGAGTTGTCATTGGTAAAGAGGTCTTTGCCAAGAACCCTCATTGCATTTGAAGCATCATAACCTGTCTCATCGCTAAGTTTCTCCAGGTGATAAACAAGCTTCTTCATATTATTATCAAACACCTCTTTGTATTCAAGCTTCCCAGATGACAAGACACATTCATGGCTTTTCCTCTTAAGCTCAGGTATAAGAAACGATGACTGCCAGTCATAGCGGCTTATCATTACTTCGGTATCAAAGTATGGACGCATATACTTACTCGACTTGAACTGTTCCACTGCCAGGGCTTCATAAGACCACCTGGTAACCATCATGTCTCCTACCACCGGTACATATACCTTTCTTGTGATGGATTCATGCAGGTCATCGAATCTAATCATTGCTCCTCCAAGGAGCAACTGAGGAACAAGAATCAG
>CAZGDJ010000428.1:0-2303 GCA_964524635.1 uncultured Rikenella sp.
ATATTTTTTTCCGGGCATTGTTTTTATGAACAATGAAAATGTATTTTACCCTAAAAGATATCCCCTTTATTAAATATCCATAACCATCCTTTAATGCTAAGCTTTTTCAGCTTACAAAGCAGTAAGAGCTCTCACTAACCTATGGCCAATAGTCGGACATAGAGGTGTTTTTTATGCTTCTTTTTGGGAATCTCATAAAAATGCATTATTCTTGCATAATATTACAATCGAAATGCATAAAACAATAGTTGTTAAAATAGGGTCTAATGTTTTAACGCGTGAAGACGGAATGCTTGATGAGGTTCATATTGCAAGCATTGTAGAGCAACTGGCAGCAATACGGCACAAAGGAATAGATATACTTCTTATTTCTTCAGGTGCTGTAGCTGCAGGAAGGCAGTATGTTAGTTGCCGCAGGCATGCTGATCCTATTTCATGCAGACAGTTGTGGGCTTCAGTCGGGCAGGTGAAATTGATGAATATTTATTCATATTTATTTGCCAAACATAACTTATTGTGCTCACAGGTACTTGTCACTAAAGAGGATTTCAGCGACAGAAGGCATTATCTTAATACACGAAACAGCCTTATGACTCTTATTGATCATGATGTCATTCCTGTGATAAATGAAAATGATGTCGTATCAGTTACTGAACTTATGTTTACTGACAACGATGAACTTGCCAGTCTTCTATCACCTATGATCAATGCGGATGCTCTTATACTGATGAGTAACGTTGACGGTATATTTGACGGTGATCCTTCTGATCCTTCATCAAGGATTATTCCAGTAATAGATAAGGAATTTACGGCAATATCAAAGCACATCTCTCCCACTAGGTCAAGTTTTGGGCGGGGAGGCATGATTAGCAAATTCAGTGTGGCAAGGAAGGTAGCTGAGGCGGGGATACCGGTTCATCTGGTGAACGGAAAAAGAAAAAACATACTTATTGATGTGGTTAAGGGAAAGCCTGGCCTTGCCCAGACATTCTTTAAGCCCCAGGGTAAATCATCACAGGGTAAGAAATGGCTTACTCATGCAGCGTTTTATTCGAATGGTGAGATCCATATAAATAAAGGAGCCTATGAATCACTGGTGTCAGGGAAAGCTGTTAGCCTTCTTCCTATTGGCGTTACAGCAGTAAAAGGCTCATTTCTTAAAGGTGACATTGTGAAAATTGTGAATCATGAAGGATCTTTCATAGGACTGGGCAAGTGCCAGTATAGTTATGACACTGCCTGCAAAAAGATCGGGACGCATAATTCAAAACCTATGATTCATTATGATTACCTCTATCTCAGGAATAATGATTAAAAAACTGTTCAATGCAGTACCGGAAAAGATTTGAAAATGCGGCATGGGCAGCAAGGGATCTTGCAGGTGTTTCCGTAGAAAAGATTGATGAGGTTCTTTCCTCCCTGGCCAATGAGACTGAAAACTCAGTCTCTTTCCTCCTTGAAGCCAATAAGAAGGATTTGAGGCTTATGGATCCTGCTGATGCCAGGTATGACAGGCTTATGCTGACTGAAGAGCGAATAGGGTCCATAGCTCATGACATGCGTAATGTCGTCGCGCTGCCTTCTCCTCTTGGCAGGGTGATTGAAGAACGTCATTTACCAAACGGGATCTGTCTTTCAAAGGTTTCTGTACCTCTGGGAGTTGTAGGTGTCATATACGAAGCAAGACCCAATGTCACTCTTGATGTATTCTCACTTTGCATCAAATCCGGAAACGCCTGCATTCTGAAAGGGGGCAGCGACGCACGCCATACCAATGAGGCAATTGCAGCAGTGATCAAAAAAATACTTGGAGAACACCAGCTAAATACATCCTTGTGCGAGTTGCTGCCATCGGAACGTACTGCCATTGATTCCATGCTTGCAGCGCGTGGCTACTTAGATGTTATAATACCTCGTGGCAGCAGGCAGCTTATTGACTATGTTGCTGACCATGCCAGGGTTCCTGTTATTGAAACGGGTGCGGGCATTGTTCATATATACCTTGATGAAAAGGCTGATCTTGTGAAAGCGGCTGCAATAATTAACAACTCCAAGACAAGAAGAGTCAGTGTCTGTAATGCTCTTGACTGTCTTGTCATTCATGAGAAGCAGCTGATTAATCTTCCGGCAATTGTCTCTGCTCTTGCAGACAGTAATGTAGTTATCTATGCGGATGAACAGTCGCATTCGGCTCTTAAAGGAAGCTATCCGCCATCGCTGCTTGAAAATGCCACTAAAGACTCTTATGGTACTGAATTCCTGTCGTATAAGATGGCAATTAAGACTGTAATGAACCTTGACAG
>CAZGDJ010000429.1:0-2303 GCA_964524635.1 uncultured Rikenella sp.
ATATTGGAGCTTCCACCCCATGATAAATGTGATTGAGCTCTGACGGGACTGACCATTCTTATTATATCAGTATATTTTTCCGCTAACTCTAAGAGCGGTTGCCATGAAGGTGAATTGTAAATATTATATTCGTCTGGATCTTGTGGATTTACTAAAAATCCGCCAATTTCATAGAAGTTGACAGCCGGACGATCAACTGATTCACCTCTGAGGGTCGCCATTAATCTTTCGTATCGTGTCATCGTATTTGGTATTTACAGCCCATAATTATTACCTTAACGCAATCTGTAACCCTTCAAGGCAAAGAAGAGGAAATAAACATATATTACCATTAATAACCAATAAGCGTGCTGATAAGACTCAAAGGAGTCTCTTAATAAACCTAGCATTGGGGGGATAACACCACCCCCTGCTATTCCCATTACAAGGAATGATGCTCCTGACTTGGTAAATTTCCCCAGGGATGAAAGTGCTAAGGGCCAGATTGCGGGCCAAATTAAAGAATTGGCAAACCCAAGTGCAGCGAGCAGGTATATGCCAAAGCTCCCGTTTAATTGAGTCACGAAGAATGTCAATCCCGTACCTAACACAGAACAGACAATCATCGCATTTCGTTGAGATATCATTTTAGGTATTAGGAGTATTCCCAACAAGTAACCGATTACGTAACCAACCGAAGTATAGACGGCAAATCTCTCTGGTGATCTTATGTTCAATTCGATTGCATAGTCATTAATTGATGTTAGTATAGCATTTTCAACTCCGACATATAGAAATATAGCTATACCGCCTAATATGAGATGAGGAAACTGGAAAAGGTGTCTTTTGGAGTTTGCATATAATGAGGTCTCGTCAACTATTCCTTCAGCTTCACCCACTGCCTGCACTTCAGGCAAGGGTGCGAAAAATAGTAGTATGCCAAGTAGAACAAGTATCAGGGTAATAGCAAAAAAGGGAACTATAGCATCGTTAAGTTGAATACTAATTGTATCCATAAACACTGCCAGAATTACAGGAGCAAATCCAAATGAAAGTTTGTTACAGATACCCATTATGCTTATTCGCTTAGCCGCGCTCTCTTCAGGACCCAATATTGTAACATATGGATTTACAGCTGCATTCAGCAATGCCTGTCCTGTTCCATTAACAAATAAAGCGATTAGAAAGATTGAGAAGCTAATAAGTTTTGCCGCAGGTACAATAAGTAGCATCCCGGCTGCCATTAAGATGAAAGCAATGAATATTGATCTTTTGTATCCTTCTTTCTTCAAAATCTTTGCAGATGGCAATCCAAAAATTACAAATGCTGAGAAAGTAGCAGTTGTAACAAGGTATGACATTGCAGTATTGATCTTAAAGGCAGCTTTAACATAAGGGACGAAGAACGCATTAATACCAACAGCAAAACCTAATACTGAAAACATTACCGCAATTATAATCATTGGTAAGATGTAAGAATCCCATCTTGTTATAGTGTTGTTATTTCTCATATTCGATATTTTTCCTAAGACTTATGCGATTAAGCTGAAACTGATTGATTTCATAATGGTTCTGATCGGATGCAGATCCTAAATAATCTATTCCGGATTAGTTTCAATTATCATTTCTGCATGGTTCATTAATATTTCACCGTACTGATTCCATAATGCCCTGGCTAGTGGTACAGTTTCATCTGATCCTTTCAATTGAACCCTTTCCAGTGAATTAGTTAGCCAAGAATCCTCCCAACTAATAATACTTTTAAGGAATTCTTCGTCATTGTACTTTCCTAACCCCAGGATTTCACCCTTAAGTTCATTGAAAAATAAATCCCATTTTGGAATAAAATAGTTGGTATACATACCTGCCCAGTCTTTTATGGCATAACCATATAGTCTCCGTCCCCCCCAGACTGTGATTATGGCTTTGGCATTCCATTCATAAAGCTGTTCTTCCTCTGGAGTGGTAGCATGCTTTTTGCTGTCGTACAGCCATTTATCAAGAAGGAACTCCTCCCTTGTTGATAGTAATTGTTCAATTTTTAAACAAAGGTTTTTATATTCATTCACTTGCCTGTCAAAAGCCTCAATGTTTTTATCTTTATAGCTATTACTTATTTCAAATAACAAATGGCCTGCGTATTGCCCAAATACTTGTCGGAATAAGTTAGTTATATCAAACTGATAAGTGTCGAGACCTGCGAATTCCTCTGAGGCATTTATCAGGCATTCAGCAGCTAACAAGGATGCTTTAGAAGGCCATATATCGTTATTAATTAATTTAGGTCTTTCAATAATAGGATTTTTTTCAAAAATTCGTAATTG
>CAZGDJ010000430.1:0-2280 GCA_964524635.1 uncultured Rikenella sp.
AAGACAAAAGACAAAAGTGCGAAGTTGAGGCAGAGGTAAAGGTTCAGGGGATCTTAAACCCTTAAACCCTGAACCCTGAACCCTGAACTCTAAACTTCCTTCCTGGTAAGCCCGGATTTATATCATTCACCTGCGTGAAGGGCCAGCTCCGTAACAGTAGCATAGCGCCATGCCCTCAGATACAACCTTACAAGGAACAATGCCTGTGTACCCAAAAAGAAAAGAAACAGCATACCGCCTTTCTCAGGTACTGCTGCAGCCATCATCCAGAGTGCAAGAAAGAGTAACAGCAGGTTGATAACAAAAATTATCAGTATCGAAAGGTATGACCTGAAGAACTTACAGCCAAGTGATGAGAAACCTGTTTTGATGGCACTTAAAGCTTTGCGTGAACCTGTTGAAGTTATCCATCTGCGAGAATAATCCGCAACAAGGAGCAATACTGGTATCCCAAGTGCCCAGATAACAGTCATGATCCTTGAAAGACCCATGGCTGAAGAAGCATCTTCATTAATTGCAACTTTAACACCAGCAGGAATACCTATAATGATGAAAGTCCATGCTGCTATTAGCAATTGAACTATGATGCCAATTACAAAGAATGAAAGGAAATGCTGTGATGACGCTTTCATAAAAGCTGATATCCTGAACTCGCCATATTCAGTTGTATAGCGTGTAAAAAGACCTCCGGAAAAAAAGGTCAGCAAAAGGAATCCTGCCACAATAACAAGGAATCCTCCTGCTGTTGCAGTGGAGAGTATCCTGTAGAAGGCAGGGCCCATATCACCTATCAATCCGGCATCAAAACCGCCCAATAATCTTTCTGAAATCAGGCTATTCCCAAAAATGGAATTAAAATTTGTCTTCAGAGGTATTGCCACCAGCAGAACAACTGATAATAAGATAACCCACATAAAGACCAAAAGCTTATGTGACAATGCCGACTTAACGGCTCCTTTTTTTAATGCTGATATAACTCCCATAATAAAAGATTTAGATTGAGATTATTGAAACAAGGAACTGTAAAAGTGAAATAAACTTCACCATCATGCGGCGTGGGGCAATTTTGTTCTGTTTTTCACCTATAGAATTATTGATGCGGTTCACATCCATATCTATAACATTCTCAGGGTCAATCTTAGCCCAGGTGACTTTCCTGGTTCCCTCATATTCAAACTCCTTATACCTTGCTTTTCCATCCCATTCTTCAAGCACTTCGTCACCATTATCAAAACCAATCAGGACTTTTACAGGTAACATCACTCCTCCCAGTCTCTCAATTTTGATGATTGCTTTATTAAGAGTATCAATCTTACGGTCACTTTTCACAAATGTGATTGAATCACCTTCAATCATCCCTGAATATCCTGTTATTTTCTTGTTTGTGACACCGGCAAGCATGTAATCACAAATCTCATTACCATAAAGAACCTGATTGAAATACCAGTTCATGTCATCCCCAAACCTGTTCCCATGTTCTTTTTTTACTACATCATTTACAACAGCAATGAAGTCACGACCTGAAGGATGTTTAAACGACCATCTGTGATAATATTCACGAAAGACATTATTCATTGTCTCAGTACCTATGATGCCTTCAAGTGTTCGCAGCCATACTGATGCTTTATTATAAGACATCATGCTATAGGTCCCGGCGGGATACTCCCAGGAAGCGAGATCATTGGTTGCAACCTGTTTATTTGATGAAGTAATATATGCTATCCTTCCGTAATCCTTATCTGCCAGTTTGATGAAAGGCAAGTTGAGCATTCCATATCCATCTCCATAGAACTGATCCATGATTCTCAGTTCGATATAAGAATTGACGCCTTCATCAAGCCAGGGCTCTTCAAATTCATTGCTTGCCATAATACCCATGAAATAAGCATGGCCAAATTCATGAACGGTCACCATCTCAGGAATATTTAAAAAACCCGGGACAGAAGCAGAACCGATTGAAGTAAATATAGTTGTATACTCCATTCCACCGGCACCGGAACCAATAGCCGGAGGGTCAACAAACGTGACATGAGGCCATGGAAAAGGGCCTGCATTTGCATCAAGAAATTCAAGAGCATTCTTCAATGCTTCTATCTGTATATCGCTGTTTTTTAATGCAGCCTCACTGGTAAGAAGTGTTATATCTACTCCCCTCCACTTGTCTTTTACTACTTTATAGCCTGGCCAGGCTGTCCATGCAAAGTCAACTATATCTTCAGCGTGCCATACAACTTTCTTTGTGCTGTCGCCATTGTCTATCTCTTCAACCAGCATTCCCCC
>CAZGDJ010000431.1:0-2268 GCA_964524635.1 uncultured Rikenella sp.
ATTCAGTAGTTTTGCAGCCTCGATGCAGTGAGGAAAAAGGTCCTTGATCATCCCGATATTCATGGTTGTTGTCGGGGCAAGGAATGCCTCTTCAGCTCCTTCACTGACATAGAAACCCTGTTCGGGTGACATTGAGAACGGAATGACAAGGTAATTGTATTTGGGGTCATAAGTCATTATGTCCATCAGGAACTGTGCGGCTCCCTTCATAACAGGGTAATATTCCCTGAGAAATTCAATATCACCTGTATAGAGGTAATGTTCCCAGATATGCTGGCAGAGCCATACACCGCCAACCGGCCACATGCCATAGCGGGCAGCATCAACAGGCGCTGTACCCCGCCACAGATCAGTATTGTGGTGTGCCACCCATCCTCCGGCACCGTAGTATAGCTTTGCAGTCTCAGCACCGTTTTCAGACAGGTCTTTTATCAGACTGAACAAGGGACCCGTGCATTCAGACAGGTTGGTCACCTCAGCCGGCCAGTAGTTCATCTCGGTGTTGATGTTGATGGTGTATTTGCTGCCCCAGTTAGGCAGCAGTTCCTGGTTCCAGCGACCCTGCAGGTTTGTCGGTTCACTGCCCTTCCTGCTGCCTGAGACAATCATGTAGCGTCCGAACTGAAATAATTTTGCCAGCAGGTCAGGGTCAGGATTTCCTTTCTTCAGGGCGGCAACCCTTTCATCGGTAGGTATTTCATTCTTACCCGGATCACCAATATTGAGATGCACCCTTCCCATCAGACCAGTGAAATCATCAAGATGAGTGCTCTTAAGGGTTTTAAAGTCTTTGCTCTTAACATCAGCAAGTATCTTTTCACAGCTGGCAGCCGGATCACCGCTTATATCCTTATAATTGACATAACTGGTTGCAGTAGTCAGAACTAAAGTCACGGAGTTGGCATCTGTAATGACAAGGCTTGAATCAGTTGCATTCAAGGTTCCTTTTTCAGGCATGGCAACGATATCGGTCTGGAAACCGAGACCAGGTCCTTCGACCTTAGCTACAAGCCAGCTTATTTCCTCGGGAAGATATCTCCATGTACCGTATATGGTCAACCTGCCATTGGCAGCGCTGGTTTTTTCCATGAACGGGCTCCTTAGTTTTGCCTCGACCGACACTTTACCTGGTTTGTCTGCAGAAATCTTCATGACCATCACATGGTCAGGATATGACATGAAAACTTCACGGGTCATCTTTACATCACCATCAGTATAACTGATAGTGACAATGCCTGTTTCCATATCCAGTTCGCGATAGTAGTCTTTTATGGAATCCCCGGAAACATTAAAATCGAGAAGAAGGTCACCGATTGGCTGGTAGGCTTGCTGAGCATTCGGTTTTCCGTAAAAATGTTCATCAGCCAGCTTTTCTGCTTCTTTGTATTTACCGGCAAATACAAGGTCTTTTAACTGCCCGAAATATTTATATGCATCCGGGTCATTGTAATCATGAGGCCTGCCTGACCAGAATGTTGATTCATTCAGGGCTATACGCTCATTTTGTATTCTCCCGAAGACATTGGCTCCCATGTAGCCATTACCAATGAACAAACCATCAAGCCAGGCATTCCCGGCAGGTTTATCATACCACACTACCATCTTTTTTTCTTCCCTGGCCGAAGAGTCAGAACAGGCGAAAGATGCAGTAAGAATTATGAGAGAGAGAAGTACGGTGATTATTCTTCTGTTCAAAATGATTGGAGTTATTTTCATTGGTTTACTGTTTTACTGGTTACTTTTTGTTTTTGAAACTTATCCAGTCCATTTCAACCGGATTGTCGCTCATGAGCATTATGTACAGGTTGCGGGTGCCGGGCTTTTTCAATTTAACAGCAGCGGTGACGGTATTCCATTCATTTCCTCCCGGAACATTAACCCTGGCAATAACAGGACCGCTGGTATTATCAAGTCTTACCTCCACTATGCCACCGGTTTCGGAAACGGCGCTTACCATTATCTTTTTGTACTTTTCCTTTCCGAAGTCAACAGCATTGTATGAGATCCAGGCATTCTGCCCGTCAAGGACTGCCTTCCAGCCCTTAAATGTGTCAAGTGTGTCATTTAAGACAACTGATACACCCTCCGCGCTGATATTGCTATAGCGGTCAATTTCTATTTTAGAGAAAGCGCTGGTAACCCCAACTCCGCGTTTTGTGGGAATTACTTTCCTTATAGTTCCGTCTTCATTGAAAAAGAGGCTGTCAATGCATACTGACCTGTTCTTGTCAAACTTAGGTGAGTAGGCGCTGTTATGATAAAAGAGAT
>CAZGDJ010000432.1:0-2267 GCA_964524635.1 uncultured Rikenella sp.
TAGCGCGCCTTACATTCTGAAGGTTTATACCTCCAAGCATCTGGCATTCACTTTCTACGTTGGGATATGACGTGTTTAATGAAGGATTCCTTGAAAGCCTGTACCAGACTGTTGTTACCACGACCTTATCGCGGAGTTCATTTTTGAAAATACTGTTACGGTATCCAAATCTGCAATCAGCAGCAGCAAGTTCTATTGCTGATCCGTCTTTAAGAGAGATGCAACGTATTTTTAGTAGAGTGTCTTTTGCCTCGCAGCCATAAGCTCCGATATTTTGAACCGGCGAAGCTCCTGTCATGCCAGGTATATATGAGAGATTCTCAACTCCCCCAAGACCCTGGTTAACCGACCACTCAACAAAGTCATCCCAAATCACTCCGGCGGAGACCTTAACAATTGCATGTTCTGCAGTAAGATGTTCTACACTCAGTCCTGTGGTGGCGGGGTGGATAACCAACCCCTCAAAGTCTTTTGTGAAGAGGATATTGCTGCCGCCCCCAAGTATCAGGATTCTCTTTTGATTTCCTTTACCCGCTTTTATGAAGGAAACAAGTTCTTCTTCCGTGGTGAATGAAAAGAATGCCGTTGCAAGGCAGGGCAATCCAAAAGTATTCAGTGCCTTGATATCTTTATTGAGGGCGTACATTGAAATTATTTATAGTATCAATAATTTTTCTGGCATTGACATTGTTATCCGCGACCTCGCTAATCAGCTTGCTGCGGCTATTGCACATTTCTTTTGTAAAATCCTGATCCATGAGCTTGTCTGCCAGCTTAATCCAGTCATTGCTGTTGTCAGCAATGTTACATAAGGGATCAAGTCTTGTCCCTGAGACAACAGCTTCAGATGTAATGACATGTCTTCCGGAGCACAGTGCATTTATGAGTTTAAGTTTCATACCGGTTCTTTTTGTGGCATGGAGCAGACATATCTGTGCCTCCCTGATCAGCTCTGTCATCTTTTCACCTGGGGGATTGGCTATGATTCTGACATGTTTCATCCCTTTGGCTGTCTGATACAACTCCCTTGATGGTTTTTTTCCGGCTATTATTGTACTATGCTTCCATTTTGATATTACTTCCTTTAATAGAAATAATCCCGAGGCATTATTCTCAGATGTTGAGAAATCACCATGAAGAAGAATATATTTACCCTTGCCTGTCATTGATATGCACTCATCTGCCGGATGGAATGGGCCGACAAAAATTGTTTTACCGAACTTTCTATTATAGTACTCCGTATCACCGGGCGAAATAGGAAAAAGGAGAGAGGCCCTGGTCAGGTTATCTTCATATTGCTCAAGCCTGTGTGCCTCCAGATTAAAATAAAGCTTTCTGAAAGGATTCTTCTCTGTAAATGCCAGATTCCTGTAATAATGATGTTCAATGTTATGAGTACGTACCATCATCATGCGTCCTTCAAGAGCAGGATGCCCCAGAAATGATGTTGTATGCAGACCTTCAAATATGATCGGGTGATGATCAGCAGTGAGATCAGCAAGTAGCTTATCATTGTTGCGTGATGATACAATAAAAGGTCTATTTCTGAATAACAGAAACAGATTCAGGTTACGGTGATAATAATAAACCTTAAGGCACACATTCTCAAGTGTATGTGACCGAGGTCTGCCATAACTGAAGCAATGCAGAATGACACCAACTCCTTGTTTCTTTAATGCAGAAATCTTATAGAAGACATCCATCACTCCACCATAATCAGGAGGGTAAGGAATATTAAAGCTAACAATATGAACAATATCGGAAGGGTCACTCATTGGGCATCATAACTAACACGCAAACATAGTTAAAAAAATTCTTTTGTATCTTTCATGACTTAATATCACAACGGAGTTTCCCGCATAAGCATTATTTATCTGATAATGAATGTTATAGTTGCAGTAATTAATGATATAGCAACAGACAGCAGAGTCCTGAAGCAGGCCTCGGTTCTGAACAACCTGAATTGCACAGTCACAATCATCGGCAGAAAACTGAAAGGATCACCCAGGATAAATGACATATCCGTCAAAACTAAAAGGTTTGGCCTCCTTTTCAGGAGGGGACCATTAATGTATCTTGGTTATATTCTTCAAATTTTTTGATGTTATTCTTATTCATAGTCTATATATTAATTTATATTATCTTAAATTAACATCTATAAGGATCGGATATTTTATATATAATGTGGTTAATAAAAAACAAAAATTAATCTATAAAATATATGAGTAAATTAATAACATTAAATAACACAGGAGATGAGTTCTTAG
>CAZGDJ010000433.1:0-450 GCA_964524635.1 uncultured Rikenella sp.
ATTATTATTTCAGAGTTTCAGAGTTTCAGAGTTTCAGAGTTCCAAGGTTTCAAGGTTCCAAAGTTCAAACTCAACTTTTCGCTTTTGCCTTTTGCCTTTTGTCTTGCTTAAATATTCACCTTATCCCTGATAAGATAACGGTTTCTTTCTGATGATCGCCGGTTAACGAGCTCGGCAAGGAATCCTGTAAGAAAGAAGAATGATCCAATTATCATTACTGTCAGGGCAATATAAAACCAGGGTGAATCAGTTACAAGCGGAGCACGCAGGCCCTGATTCAGGAACATAAGTTTACGTATCCCAAGAAAACCTGCCAGAAAAAAGCCGGCAATGAACATCAATGTACCAAACATTCCAAAAAAGTGCATCGGACTCTTACCGAACCGT
The DNA here is from genome assembly GCA_964524635.1 of uncultured Rikenella sp. Taxonomy (GTDB): domain Bacteria; phylum Bacteroidota; class Bacteroidia; order Bacteroidales; family VadinHA17; genus SR-FBR-E99. Next base: position 388 of record CAZGDJ010000433.1, read on the forward strand.
GTCATAAAACTTATTGTAAGCAGATCGAGATATCCTTTAATGAACCTGTCAATGCCGTACTTT
>CAZGDJ010000433.1:498-2260 GCA_964524635.1 uncultured Rikenella sp.
CAATGCTTTTCACGACTTCAGAGTCATAGGCTTTTAGTCCGCAGTTGAAGTCATGAAGTTTAATACCTGAGAATTTCCTGGCAGTAAAGTTATAGAACTTCGAAGTAAATCGTTTTATGAAGGGATCATATCTTTTCTTCTTCCACCCTGATACTACCTGATATCCTTCGTTGCGAACCATATTGACAAGACCCGGGATCTCATCAGGGCTGTCCTGCAGGTCGGCATCCATGGTAATTACCACATCACCGTTGGCCTCGCTAAAGCCTGTATGAAGAGCAGCTGCCTTACCATAGTTACGGCGAAACCTGACAGCTTTCAGACTGGGATTACTGTGTCCCAGTTCCTTAAGTATTTTCCAGGTGTCATCACTGCTGCCATCATCAACCACAATAAGCTCGTAAGATAATGAGGCTGAGACACATACTTTATTAACCCACTCTGAGAGTTCAGGAAGTGACTCAGCCTCATTATATGCCGGTACAACAACAGTAAGATCCATTACTGGTTTGAAGCTGTTTCTTCTTTATCAAGTAAAGGATTTCCCTGTTTCTTTACAAAAAGGGAGACCAGAAGTGACATGATAAGACCAAAAAAAGCACCACCGAAAAGTGCCTGGATAGCCGAGATCCATGGTTTTTGCATTTTGGCTGCTACTTGCATTCCTGCTTCTATCTGACTTTCGCTTATGCCCCTGGCTATCAATTTCTCTTCAGATAATGCCAATATCTTATCATAAAGTCCGGGATCTATTACTGCATACAGGAGATAAGCAAAAATAGCTCCAAGGATACAGGCATATAGATTCATTATAAAACCCGCACCAACAGATTTACCATATGATATGAAACCGTAGTTATAACGATCACGGTATGAGCGCAGCAGGAAATAAAGAGCCACCAATGAAATCAAAAGACTTGGCCACATAATCCATGGCTTAAGTGTGAGATCAAGCATGTAAATTAAAACTGAAAAAACAATTGAGATTAAACCCAATATGAGACCATATTTCAGGGTCTCTTTCCAGATTGATCTATTTTCTTCCATTTCTCATTTTTTTTGGTTTGAACAACAAATATAGTCTATTCCTTAAAAGGTGATATGCTACAGATCCGGAATTCCTTTACCCTGCCTGAGTATTACCGGTTCAGGTCCGGTACAGTCAATCACTGTTGAGGGCTCATTTCCTCCGAAACCTCCGTCAACAACCAGATCGGCGAAGTCAAAATATTTTTCATGAATGAGCTCAGGATCAGTAATATATTCTATGATCTCATCATCATTATGTATTGAAGTGGTCATCAGGGGCCGGCCAAGTTCTTTTACAATTGCATGAGTGATGCTGTTGTCAGGAATCCTTATCCCAAGAGTTTTTTTTCTGTTTTTGAAAATAACCGGAATCTGGTTGTTTGCCTTTACGATAAATGTGAACGGACCCGGCAGGTGGCGTTTCAGCAGCCTGAAAAGGTTGTTGTCATGAATAATGGTGTATTCTGAAAGCTGGCTCATTGATGAGAAGATCATTGACATAGCAGGGTTTCCCGGGTTCATCCCCTTCATCCTCGCGATTTTCTCAATAGTTTTGGAAGCCCTTATATCACAGCCCATTGCATATATTGTGTCTGTCGGATAAATAACAATACCTCCGTTTTCAAGAACGTTAATCACTTTCCTGATGTGGTCGGGGTTGGGATTTTGAGGGTAAAGCTTTATTATCATCCAACAGAAACTATGCAGACAATGCTGTGTGATTTGACATCAA
>CAZGDJ010000434.1:0-2258 GCA_964524635.1 uncultured Rikenella sp.
CCAAACCTGTAACAGTGAAAATTAACTATATCCTCATCCGCATGTAGCGAAGAGCGTATTGATAATTATCGTCTGGTCCCTGACTCACAAAGCGGGCTAATAGCTACTTTGCTCTCTGAAAGGAGATTCTCTAAAACCTTTAATATCTGCAAGTCCCGCTTCAGCCGGATTAAGGGACAAGTAAAAAGAGGCAGTTTGTTAGGACTGCCTCTTTCTCAAAAGATTCATTTCATATCCGGTGTAATATAACGGTAGTTTCCACTCAGGTGCATAAGGCTGAAGAGATAGAGAAGGCCATCATAATATGGATCAAAATACCCGTCTTCATACGGTTCAAGTTTGGCGTTCCAGACTTCATCCACAAATTTCCAGCTCTTTGCCTGGGTTCCCATAAGTGATGTAGCTCCCGCTGTTGACACCAGGCCCAGTGAGTGACGCAGTGCCCGGACTCTTCCGGCAGGGAGCACCCATTGAGGTAACGTGCCATCGAGATTAAACTGGTCTTCAAAAGTATCCACGCCTCTGCAGAAAAGGAAGTTTTGCACCCTGCGTGCATAATCTTTCTGCCATTCTTTGTCCTTGGCAAACCATGAGTAATCCATCGCTATATTCATCGGAACCCTCCATGAATCAAAACGGAAAGCACTTTCCATACGTCCTTGTTTTCTGGGAGCTCCACTGAATTCTGTTAAGTCAGCATTCAATCCGGTTGGAGATTTACAGGCTCTGTGGAGAAATGCGCGTGAGGTATCAGCACAATCCCTGTAGAATTGTTCATGACCATCGTTGGCATATTCAGCCCATACCTCCCAGAAAGCCGGCAGATGATATGAGGGATCCGTATAGCCGTATCCGCCTTTATCCGGTACGAAAGTGATCTGCTTATTCTCCACATTAATGACATTCATTACACCACCCGTCCCGTCTTTACTCCACATTGCATCAAGTATTCTTCTGGCTTCACCATAATAGTCAATTCCTGTGTTATTGCCCCAGCGATTGGATGCAAACAACAGTGATGTAACAAAATAAAATTCTCCATCCGATGCGGATCCTGGAGCATTTTTCGCACCGGTTTCAGGCTTCAGATTCCATGCAAAATAAGCTTCACGTGGACCGCTCTGATGCTGCATATACTCCTTTGAATATCTCCAGATACGGTCAAATACGTCTTTCTTATTCAGCTGAACAGCTACCATCAGGCCGTATGAGAGTCCTTCGCTGCGGATATCATGGTTCTTCATATCGGAGACATAAGCCATTGAATCGCCCACCTCAAAATAGACCTTATCGGGTCCTTCAAAAACATCATAGTAGGCTTTAGCCAGTTTTGCGTCAATATCAACTTGTTTGTAGCCGGCCTCTTTGAACACATTACGGTACTTGCCTGTATACCTGGAGCCTTTCTTCCACGGCTTCATTACGCCACGTTTGTCTTTTACATCCTTCTGGCAGTCATCCTGGACCGGTGTTCCCTGGCTGAAACCAATACTGAACAACGAAAACAACAATACACCTATGCTAATAATTCTTTTCATCAGTTTAAGATTTGTGATTAATGATAACTCGATAAAAGTAGCATTCCGGATTTAACAATACAAATAGCAGTTAAATTTTTTCTATAAAGGCTGAATCCTTTGTTATGAATTTATTTCTTCTCAAGTAAACCGCTCCTGTACTCTTTTATATTAAATTTGAGGAGAAGAAAAAATGAGTAATTTGAATCAGACACCTTATTTAATTGATTTTAAAGAGACCTTAGAAGTTTTACTAATGATGCCTGATACTCATACAAAAAATTTATCCAATTTTAAATATTACTGATATGAATTATTTGTCTTTAACCATTGTTGCATTAATAATGATCTTCAGCAATCAGCAAAAAGAAGATGCCGGCATTGTTAAAAAGGAGCTTCTCGGCACTCATGATGGTTCGGAAGTGTATCTATATACACTTACTAACAAAGCAGGCAATGTTTTAAAACTTACAAATTATGGTGCAAGGATTGAAGGAGTTGAAGTTCCTGATAAAGACGGGAAAATGGATAATGTTGTTCTGGGTTCTTATGTTCTTGAATCGATTTTAAGAGATGCTTTTGGCGGAGCAACGGTAGGAAGGTACGCAAACAGGATTGCAAACGGAAAATTCAGTCTTGACGGAGTGGAATATAATCTGCCTGTAAACAACAGACCCAATACTCTTCATGGGGGACCTAAGGGTTGGTACACAAAGGTCTGGACCGCTGAACTGATAAATA
>CAZGDJ010000435.1:0-2249 GCA_964524635.1 uncultured Rikenella sp.
TTTACTTTTGTCTTTTTACTTTTGTCTTTTATCTTGCTAAATTTCTTCTTGCAAACTCCGAACATATAATCGCTGCTGCCATGCTGACATTGAGTGACTCAATTCCTGCAAGTGGTTTCTCCGGCCCGGGAATGGTAATGTAATCAGTGACATACTCCAGGAGCTTGTCTGAAAGACCTTTTGACTCGTTCCCGAGAAGGATAAGCCCTTCATTGCTTAGTTTCTTTCCATATATCACTTCTCCGTCAGTGACAGCACCATAAACCGGAATGCCACCTTTCCTTGCACTTTCAAGCATCGGATTGAGTGGCATATAATGAACCGAGACGTGCATGAATGCTCCCATTGAAGCCTGTAAGACTTTTGGATTATATATATCTACACAGTCAGGAGAACAGACAATGTCTTTTATTCCAAACCATGCTGCAATACGTATTATAGTCCCCAGATTGCCCGGATCCTGAACATACTCCAGCACCAAAGTAAGTCTCTCCTTTAGCCTTGCTTCCAGAAAGACACTTTTGATCATGGGGGCAACGGCCAGCACATTATGTGGCGTCTTCAGTGAACTGATATGTCTGAGATCATCATAACCAATTGTTACAATCTCTTTAGCCATATTCTTCAGTTCATCCGGTTCACCATCAAGCCATTCAGGCTTGGCAACCAGAATCAGAACATGGTTACCGGCAGACAGGTATTCCCTGACTAATTTGTCACCCTCAATAACAAAGTGGCCACTTTCATCCCTCAGTTTTCTTTTTTGAAGTGAGAGAATCATTTTCACCTGGTTGCGGCTTATCATTTTATGCATCAGTCAGTAATTGAAAATAGAGTTTATAATAATATATTTGCTAACACTTTCGTTCTGAAACGTTGGATTATCAGAAGACAAATATAAAAATTACTGTTCCCAAACTGTTTGTGCTGCTGATCATATTTTTGTCTGCAGCAGCCTGCAATCCGACAAAATATGTTCCTGCGGGAGAATCACTTCTGGATAAAAACCATATCTTGATTGAAGCAGATACGGGTAGCTCAACCCCGGCTGTTTCAAAAGGAGCCCTGAAACCCTATATCAAACAACAACCCAATAAGAGGATCTTCGGCGCGCGTTTTCATCTTAGCCTTTATAACTTTTCAAATATTAAAAAGGAACGTGGCATAAATGCCTGGCTTAGAAAAATAGGCGAAGAACCCGTCATTTTTGACCAGACTGCAGCCGACAGAACAAAAGACCAGCTTGAAAGCTACCTTAACTCAAAGGGCTATTTTAATGCAGGGGTAGATGAAACAGTAACAATTGACACGAAGGAGGCAGAGGTATTCTATAATATTGTACCCGGGAAGCCCTATACGATAAGAAACATTATCTATGAGATAGAGGATACACTCCTTAAAGATCTGATGATGATGGATACCATAAACTGCTCAATAGAGGAAGGAATGATATATGACGTTGATATGCTTCAGAAGGAAAGGCAAAGACTTGAACGCTTTATCAGAGATATTGGCTTCTATGCATTTTCAAACGAAGATATCTATTTCAGAATTGACAGTGCCCTTTCAAATCAACAGGTGGATGTTTTCTACCACGTATCACAGAAATCATCTTATGACAATGCGGGCAGACTGCAATATTCAACCCATAAAATGTACAGGATAAGAGACATTTATGTTTACACCGAGTTTGACCCCAGGGAAGCTCTTACCAATGGAGATAAGTATTTCTCTTCCTTTGACACTACTTATGTTAAAGGTATCCATTTCATTGTACCATATGGCCGCCAATATGTTAATCCTGAGGTTATAAAACAAGCTATATATGTGGCACAGGGTGCTCTTTACAGTATTTCCAAAACAGAACAGACACAGTCACATCTGGCGGCTCTTAAGACATACAGGCTTATTAATATTAACTATCAGCCTGTGGCTGAAAAAGAGAGGCAGGGAAGTATTCACGGGGAGCTCGATTGCACCATACAGCTCACCCCTATGGAGCTTCAATCATACACGGTAGAGCTTGAAGGTACCAATTCAGGAGGCAATATTGGCGGTGCATTAAACCTTATCTATCAGAATAAGAGTCTCTTCCGGCATGCTGAAAATTTCAGCCTGAAGCTTAAGGGGGCATATGAGACACTCACTGAGGCAGTAACAGGATTTAAAAACTCACAGGAATATGGAGCTGAGGCAACATTACTTCTGCCCAAGTTCCTTATGCCTTATCCTTCAAAAGAAAACTTTAT
>CAZGDJ010000436.1:0-2216 GCA_964524635.1 uncultured Rikenella sp.
TGAGCGATTCTGTGACAGAGCCCATATCCACACTGACCATAAGCTCACCTGCCCTTTTTGACAGCCGGTGTATCTCTCTGGCTACAAGCTCCTTCCCTGTTCCGTTCTCACCTGTTATCAGTACATTTGCGTCAGTTGATGCCACTTTCCTGACAATATGCATAACCCTTATCATGGTTGGAGATGCTCCCTGTATGATCCTCTCACTTCCACTGTTTATTACCTCCTTTAATTGTCTGTTGTCCTTTTTCAGAGACGAGGCCTCCATTCTCGACTGTCTGAGTTGCCAGGCGACATTTATTGTAGCAAGAAGTTTCGTATTATCCCATGGTTTCACGATAAAATCAACAGCTCCCTCCTTCATTGCTTTTACAGCAAGTTCAACGTCACCAGATGCTGTCACAATCACAACACTAATATTGCTGTCGTGACTGAATATCTCTCTCATCCAGTAGAGACCTTCATTTCCGTTATGTACTGCTGATGTAAAATTTGTATCAAGCAAAACAACATCAATCTGGTTCTTACCAAGTACTTCATTGATCCGGTTTGGAGAGGATATGGTGATTATCCTCTCAAATTCATTATGAACAGTCTTTCCGAGTGACTTCAGAATTTCCTTATCCTGGTCAACAATAAGAATTGTACCCTTTGTCATGGAACAAGTTTTTACAAAAGACGGAAGAAAATCCCGAATGTGTCAAATAAATAGACATTATTTTCTGATATGCCTTTATTCGCTCCTCAGGTTTTCGGCAGGGCTTACAGATGCAGTCTTATTTACAATAAGGCCTATAGTTATAAGCGTTATCGCCAGGGTTATTAAAAAGGGAAAGACAAAAGTAAAAACCGGTATGTTCATCCTGAGTTCAAATGTCGTTAGCCACCCGGTAAGCCAGTAATAACAGATCGGTACTGACAGAATAAACGAAATAAGAGTGATTGATGCAAACTCCCGTGAAAACAGAAATACAACACCAGACACTTCGGATCCCATCACTCTTCTCAGACTAATCTCTTTTGTTTTCTGTATCATCATAAATGAGGTCAAACCTATTATACCGAGGCAGGTGATAATAACAGAGAGTAAAGCAAAAGCACCGAATATTGTTCCAAGGAGTTTTTCGTCTTTGTACTGTTGATCATAATAGTCTTCGAGGAAAAAATAATCAACCGGATTATCGGGGAAGAATTGGTTATATTTTTCTTCAACGGATTTGAGTAATTGCTTTTCACTTCCCGGAATATATTTCATCATAAAGAACCCTCTTACATCGCGTCCGTGAGGCATAAACCTGAAGATATGAGGTTCAAATGCTTCCTTTGGGGATTGCTGGCAATAGTTTTTGACAACGCCTGCAATAGTATAGATTTCATCCCAGTAGTTGACCTTTTGATTTAATGCTTCTTCCGGGGAAGAGAAGCCCATCCATTTAACAGCTTTTTCATTGAGTATCAATGAAGATGAGTCAGAGAATGATCTGTCAAAGTTACGACCGGCAATAATCTCCGCCTCCAGGAGTTCGAGATATTCATAATCAATCCCTATTATCTGGTAATTTTTACTCTGGTCAGACCCCACCCTGAAAATGCCACCTGCATCCCATAAAATTTGACGACCCGGCACTTCAGTTCCGACACTGAAGTTGGCAACATAGTGACTCTTAAGCAACTCTTCCTTAAAAGTTAACAATTTACTGCCAAAGGCAGCATCCCTTACACGCGGAGCTCTGACAGCCAGCACATTGCTGGTATTTATTCCCTTATCCTGGTTCCGAAGGAACTTAACCTGCCTGAAAACAAGAAGCGTGCATGTTATCAGGCAGATAGCAATAGTCAGCTGAAAGATAACAAGGATCTTCCTTATCAAAATACCACTTTTTGAGTGTACAAATTTCCCTTTCAGTATCGCAGATGTTGAAATGGATGTCAGGACAAAAGCAGGGTATGTGCCTGAAAGAAAGACACTAAAAACAAAAAGCGCTGCAAATGATATCCAGAACCATGCCTTCTTCCAAAGGACATATTCACGTGAGATGCCGGTAAGATCACAAAAAGGAGGTAAAAGAAAGATCAGAAAGATCAGTGAAAGAAACAATGCAGCGGCATTAACAAGTGTCGTTTCGATAAAGAATTGACGAATCAGCTGGCCTCTTGTTGCACCTGCGACCTTGCTCAGTCCGACCTCGGTAGCTCTTGTTAATGATCGGGCTGTA
>CAZGDJ010000437.1:0-2210 GCA_964524635.1 uncultured Rikenella sp.
AAGGGTTTTGAAGACCTTCTGCATCTCAGTATAATTGACAGGATACCGGTTATTGTTGCTGTTCAATCGGAGAAAAGCAATAACCTGGTCAGGAATATTGGCTCTGCAGAGTTCAGTGTGGTCCCATCTTCCACCATAGCCGATTCAATCTCTGTTGATATACCAAGGAATTTCTACATGGCACAGCAGTATATCCGGAAATATAATGGAGAGTCAATTACTGTTACTGATAATGAGATAATAAAAGCTGCCTCCATACTGGCAAAGAATACAGGGCTTTTTGCCGAACCGGCTGCGGCTGCAGCCTTTGCAGGATTCCTCACGTACCAGCAGAAGAGGATGATAGCCAATGAGTCATCAAATGTTGTCATGTTGACCGGAAGCGGTCTCAAAGATCTAAAGTCAGTCAGTTCTCTGATTAACATGCCGGAGTCAATTTACCCTTCTATTGATAACCTGAAAAAAATGATGTCATGATAACCTTTACACTTAACGGAGTAAGAAGGTCAGTGACATGTGATGAAGGAGAAACTCTTCTTGATCATTTAAGGCTTGAGCAGAAGATAACTTCTGCAAAAGATGGCTGCTCAGGCCAGGGTGTTTGCGGAGCATGTACTGTTGAGATTAACGGTAAAGCCAGACTGGCCTGCAGAACAAAATTAAAGGATCTTGAGGGAGCTGAAGTGCTTACCACTGAAGGATTGCCTAAGGATTTCAGGGAAGCGATAAGTCGGAATTTTGCCGTGAAGGGAGCTGTACAGTGCGGATTCTGCTCGCCGGGAATGATAATGCGTGCTAAAGGATTGTACAATTTAAACAGGTCTCCCTCACGTGATGAGATTATAAAGACAATATCCCCAAACCTGTGCAGGTGCACCGGTTATGTCAAGATTGTTGATGCCATTGATTCAGCCTTTAAGGAACTTAATGGGAACAGTGAGCCGCAAAGCGTCAAATCAGCATTGATCGGAGAGCGGCATCCAAAATATCTGGCTGAAGAAACAGCTCTCGGGGCAAGAGACTTCATTGATGACATGCGTTTCGAAGGCATGGCTTATGGAGCCCTCAAATTCAGTGACCATCCTAAAGCAAGAATTCTCAGGATTGATATAGCTGAGGCATTGAAATCAGAGGGTGTGATAAGAATCATTACGGCAAATGATATTCCCGGTGAAAGGTTTACCGGGCTGGTTCAGCATGACTGGCCACTTATGCTTGCCGAGGGTGATACAACCCGGTATATTGGTGACGTCATAGCAGTAATAGTGGCTGATACTGAGGCCAGGGCACGGCAAGCCATCGAAAAGATACATGTTGATTATGAGGTATTAACACCCTTAACCGACATGATGGAAGCCACAAAACCTGGCAGTACGCCCGTTCATCCCGGCAGACCTAATGTAATTGAGACCTGCAGTATACGATTCGGAGATGTTGATAAAGCTTTTGAGGAGGCAGCATTCATTTCATCAGACATATATGAGACCCAGCGTATTGAGCATGCATTTCTTGAAACAGAGACTGCTGTAGCGCTTCCGGAAGATGATGGTATCAGACTTTATACCCAGGGACAGGGAGCCTATGTAGACAGGAGGCTCGTTGCTAAAATACTGGCACTTGAGGAAGAGAAAGTCAGGGTAATACAGGTGCAAAACGGAGGCGGGTTTGGAGGCAAGGAAGATATGACTGTGCAGGGGCATGCTTCTCTGGCCGCTTACATCCTTAAAATGCCGGTAAAGGTGCATCTGACACGGGATGAGTCGATTATTATGCACCCCAAGCGCCACCCTGTCAGGATGGATATAAGTCTGGCCTGTGACAGCAAGGGGAAATTTACGGCTGTAAAGCTAAATGCCGTGGGTGACACTGGTGCCTATGCCTCCGTTGGAACCAAGGTAATGGAGCGGGTAGTAGGACATGCCACAGGAGGTTACACCGTACCCTCTGTTGATATTAAAGCCGTTACAGTATATACAAATAACATTCCATCAGGCGCCATGAGAGGCTTTGGAGTCCCTCAGGCAGTATTTGCCATTGAGAGTTGTATTGACGATCTGTGCAGAAAGGGAGGATTCGATCGCTGGCAGATACGTTTTGACAACGCTCTCGAAGATGGCAGCAAAACGGCCACCGGACAGGTATTAAAAGGTGTAGGATTGAAGAAAACACTTCTTGCTGTTAAAGATGCATTCCTGAGCGCGAAGTATGCC
>CAZGDJ010000438.1:0-2206 GCA_964524635.1 uncultured Rikenella sp.
TAATTAGAATTTAAGGCCGCCTTCGCGAGCGCCGTCAGCTAATGATTTAATTCTTCCGTGATACTGGTATCCGCTCCTGTCAAAGATGACATTCTCAATGCCTTTCTCCTTGCATGCTGAAGCAATCTGTTTGCCAACAAGTGCAGCTATTTCACTCTTTTTCTTGCCGGTTACGGATGCTGTCTCCTTCTCTCTTGATGATGCAGAAGCAAGAGTAACACCATTAACATCGTCAACTGCCTGAACGTATATCTGTTTGTTGCTGCGGAACACTGAAAGTCTTGGTTTTTCAGCTGTCCCCTTGATCTTTTTACGGATCCTGAGTTTAATTTTTAATCTTTTTTCTGTCTTTGATAAGGCCATGACATTACTGTTTAATCATGTTACACACCTGCCGATTTACCGGCTTTTCTTCTGAGTTGTTCACCCACGAACTTAATTCCTTTACCTTTATAAGGTTCAGGTGGACGCAATGATCTGATCTTTGCTGCAACATGCCCGATGAGCTGTTTGTCAATGCTCGAGAGAGTAATTATAGGGTTAGCCCTCTTTTCTGTTTTTGTTTCAACTTTGATCTCATGAGGCAATTCCATGATGATATCATGTGAATAGCCAAGGCTCATTTCAAGTCTCTGCCCGTTAGCTTCTGCGCGATAGCCAACACCTACAAGTTCAAGCTCTTTCTTATACCCATTGGAAACGCCCACAACCATATTGGCTATGAGAGCTCTGTAAAGGCCATGAAGTGACTTGATTCGTTTTTCGTCGTTAGGCCTTGAAATAATTATCTGGTTATTATCCACTTCCACCCTGATGTCATTGTCAAGTTTCTGAGACAAGGTACCCAGGGGGCCTTTCACACTTACCACGTTGTCATCACCAACACTTATGGTGACACCAGCGGGAAGGTTTACAGGTAATTTTCCTATTCGTGACATTTAATCTCTCCTCCTGAATTAGTATACATAACATAAAACTTCACCACCAACGTTCTCCCTGGCTGCCTCTTTTTCAGTCATAAGACCTTTAGAGGTAGAAAGGATTGCGATTCCCAGTCCGTTAAGAACGCGCGGCAGCTCATCTACTCCGGCATATTTCCTGAGACCCGGGCGGCTCACCCTCTGTATTGATTTTATTGCCGGCAGTTTACTTTTGGGATGATATTTAAGGGCAATTTTGATTTTGCCCTGAACGCCGTCATCAATAAACTTATAGCTGAGGATGTATCCTTTCTCGTAGAGGATCCTGGTGATATCCTTCTTCAGACCGGATGCCGGTGCCTCAACCACTTTATGTCCTGCTTTGATGGCGTTCCTTACTCTGGTAAGAAAATCTGCAATTGGATCTGTCATCTCGTAATATATTTATTGTTTTTTAATGTTTTTGGTTTTTACCAGCTTGCTTTCCTGACACCCGGGATGAGTCCCTTAGAAGCCATCTCTCTGAATGTGATCCTGCTGATGCCAAACTGTCTCATATAACCTCTTGAACGGCCAGTGAGTTTACACCTGTTACGCTGTCTTATGGGGCTTGAGTTACGTGGCAACAGGCTCAATCCTACATAGTCACCTTCTGCTTTGAGAGTGGCCCTTTTTGCAGCGTACTTCTGTGCAAGTCTTGCACGTTTCACCTCACGGCCATATTCCGATCTGTTATTTATTTTTAAAGGGAATTCCGAATTCTTTCAGAAGAGCAAATGCTTCTTCATCACTTCTGGCTGTGGTAACAAAAGTTATTTGCAGCCCCATGATCTTAACGATCTTGTCAATATCTATCTCAGGGAAGATAATCTGCTCGGTTATTCCCAGAGTATAATTACCTCGTCCGTCAAGCTTGGCACCAACACCTTTGAAGTCACGTATACGGGGAAGTGCTACTGAAATAAGCCTCTCAAGAAACTCGTACATCTTGTCCTGACGCAGAGTAACCATAACACCGATAGGCATAGCTTTTCTGAGCTTGAAATTAGATATATCCTTTTTTGATACTGTCTGAACAGCCTTCTGTCCTGCAATATCGGTTACTTCTTTAAGCCCTACTTCAAGCAGTTTCTTATCGGCAATTGCCTGACCCAGCCCTTGGTTGATAACTATCTTTTCCAACCGGGGCACCTGCATAACAGTCTTATAGTCAAACTGTTTCATCAGTGCAGGCGTGATCTCACTCTTGTATTTTGTCTTTAATGCAGGCGTATACATTACTTGAT
>CAZGDJ010000439.1:0-592 GCA_964524635.1 uncultured Rikenella sp.
TACTGAACGCATCGGCGGCTTTTTCGAAAACCATCAGTATCCTCTGGAACAGATTTCTGCCGGTGAGTGTATGCAGATTCCCGAAACGTGATGTCAGGAGAGGAACAAGAGTCAGCGCCCCCAGCAGACTGAAAAGGACTGAAATGACGATCACAATGCAAAACTGCCTCAGAATATCTGAGACAAGCGTATTGGTCAGAGCAATCGGAAGGAAAACAATCACAAGAACTGTTGTCACAGAAATGATTGTAAATCCTATTTCCTTTATTGCATCAAAAGTAGCTCTGACAGGATTTTTTCCCATCTCAATATGTCTGTACACATTCTCAATCACAACAATAGCATCATCGACCAGCACGCCAATCACAAGTGAAAGGCCCAGAAGTGACATAAGGTTAAGTGAGAAATTAAAAATATTCATTCCGATGAATGTTGCCACAAGGGAAACCGGCACAACTATCATCACAATGAAAGCGTTACGGAAGCTATGCAGGAAAAGAAGCATTACCACCGCAACCAGCAGGACTGCCAGCAAAAGATCTTTCAATACTGAAGAGATAGATTCGCGGGTAAAATCGGTTGAGTCCTGTGC
>CAZGDJ010000439.1:631-2206 GCA_964524635.1 uncultured Rikenella sp.
TTATTGATAAACCTTGTGATGAGTATTCGCTTTCAAGTTCTTTGACAGTCTTTCTCACGTTGTCACTCACCTCAACTGCATTGGCATCACCCTGTTTCAGAATATTTATCAGGATTGCTTCTTCACCATCAACGCGGGCCAGTTTGGCAGGGTCCTTTACTGCATCGGTAACCTCAGCAACATCCTGCAGTCTGACCTGGTATCCGCCGGGAGAAGTGAAAACCACAAGGTTGCGTATTTCATCAACGCTTCTGAACTTGCCTGACAGGCGGACAGCTGTGTTGTTCTCACTGTTCTTAATGCTTCCTGTCGGGAAATCAAGATTTGCAGCCCTGATCACACCCTGTATCTGTGCGGGGGAAATGCCGTAGGCTTTCATCCTGGCAGCATCAATATTCACCTGGATCTCCCTTTGCTGACCTCCTATAAGATTAATCTTAGCTGTCCCTCTTATGCTTGATAATACCGGCAATATCTGCTTATCCATCAGGTCATAAAACTCCGTTGCCTCAAGACCGGAAGTTGCTGATAATGTCATAATTGCCTTATCATCAACAGTTATCTTGTTAATTACAGGTGATAAAATATCGCGTGGCAGCTGCGACATTTTGGAACTAATCAGGTTTTGTGCATCTGTAATTGACTTGTCAATATCAGTTCCATAAACAAATGAAACAAACAGCATTGACATTCCCTCATAAGAGTATGATTGTATCTTGTCAATGCCCTGCATACCGGACAAAACATCCTCTACCTTACGGGTCAGAGAGTTCTCCACCTCAGAAGGCGAAGCTCCGGGATATACGATCTGAACATTAATTGTAGGTGGTGTAAATTTTGGCATCAGTTCGGCGCTGAGGCTCCTGTAACCGAGATAACCCAGAATTGTCAGTACCAGGAAAAGCACTATGACATAAGTTGGCCGTTTGATGGATATTTCCGCTATTTTCATTTTTGTTGCTTTTTATGTGCTGGCTGATAAACAGTCAATGAAATAATATTACCCTGATACTTTATTCCTTTGCCTTTACTTTTGTACCATCGGCCACATTAATCAAACCTGACACTATAATAGTATCTCCGGCTTGCAGTCCCTGAAGTATCTCAACACTCCTGTCTTTCATCATGCCCGCAACCACGTCACGTAACTCAGCCGTCCCGTTTTCTACGATATAAACACGTGCGTTCATCACACTCCCGGTGATAGCGTTTCTCGGGATCATTATACCCTCCTCACCGGCAGGAGAGTCAAAATAAACGGTAACATACATTCCAGCCTTCAGCAGTTTCTTTTCTTCCGCTGAGAGTGTTACCTGAACCGGATAACTGAGTGACCTGTCTGCCCTTTCACCTACATAGGTTATTGTACCGGTATAAGTCTCACCCGGGAAAGTGTTGCATTGCAGTTTCACTTTCATTCCTTTACTGAGAAGGAGTACCTGTCTCTCTGTGACATTGCACCATGCGCGCAGCTGAGAGTCATCAATGATGTCAAACAGTCTTGCACCGGGATTAAGATATGCTCCGACCTCAACATAACGTTTCGTTATCATACCTTCAAACGGAGCCTTAACT
>CAZGDJ010000440.1:0-2200 GCA_964524635.1 uncultured Rikenella sp.
TGACGCGGTTATCGGTCTCCTTGTCCCAGTTGAAACCAACATAATTGATTAAACCTTTAATGTACCAGTCAGGTATCTGTATCTCCGAATTGCTTGATATTCTGTCATGAAGATCAGCGTTATAGATCATCTCATAGACAACCACTTCAGCTATGGCGGATGCTATTTGTTTATCAAATTCTTCATGGTTGCCATTAAACCATAGCATGACTTTATTCTTAATCACCTTGTAATAGCCACCTACATTATAATCATCTTCTGCGGAGATAACACCAATATTGCTCTGCCGGAAATCGTTTTTCTTATTATAGACTATAAATATCAATCTTTTATCCAGGGTGTAGTCAAAATAATCTTCAATCTCATTAAGCTTTTCTTCAGCTACATTACATGCATATTCAGCCACCTCGCGTCCATATTCGTTATAGTAGCAATCCATATTTTCAAACCTGAAATAATCCCAGTAGAAGTTTTTATACTGAACCTTGTTTTTCCCGAAGTTCATCTGCATGCCATTATAGAACTGGCCGTAAGAAGGGATGCCGGGCAGGAGGGTCAGGGCAGTGAAAGCAAGTATAAAGAGTCTCTTATTAGCCATAGAGTGAATCAGGGTGTCCCATCCGTGATATTCAAATTTTGTTCCAAAATGAGCATCCATATGACAAAACTAATGTATAAACCAATAAAAAAACAAAGGCTTTATGTTTTTTATTATTTTTGACCGTTACTATCATGCAACCAATATGGTCTGATCTTTGTTATGTAATTGGATTATGTTATTATTCTCCACATGTAATTGATTTAACAAAAATTAGAATAAAATGAAAAAGGTTTTGTTTGTTTTTGTGCTTTCAGTATTTGGATCGGGGCTCTTTGCTCAACCCAAGTTAAGCTTTGCCAAGGTACGTTATGATTACGGAACTCTTAAAGAAGACCTCGGCAAGAAGGAGGCAATTTTTGAATTTACCAATACAGGCAATGCTGTCCTGGCGATTTCCCGCGTTCAGCCTTCATGCGGATGTACAGCTTCAGAGTATACAAAGACACCGGTGCCCCCGGGAGGTAAAGGCTTTGTAAATGCTGTTTTTGATCCCCGTGGTTATAATGGGCGGTTTACAAAAAGCATATCGGTTTATTCAAATTCAGAGCCAAATGTGGTTGTACTCGTTATTGAAGGTCAGGTAATCCCACATGAGAAGACAATAGAAGAGCTTTTTGCATTTCCTGTAGGCCTTGTTCGCTTTGAATCCAATCATCTTGCTTTCACAAATATTAAAAAGAATGAAAAGAAAATCAGAGTGATGCCAATTATAAATACATCCAGGGAATCAGCAACTGTTGAGTTTGAACAGCCTCTGCCACCACATCTTACCTTAAAAGTCACTCCACAGACATTAAAACCAGGAGAGAAAGGTATGATAGAAGGAACATATGACGCAAATCTGAATCCGGATGTTTGGGGTAACACCAATAATCTTGTCAAGATGAAGATAAACGGAGAGCTGCAGCCAAATATTTATCTTTATGTATCAGCCACCCTGACTGAAGATTTTTCGTCAATGTCAGCAAAGGAACTTGAAAATGCTCCTGTAATCAAGCTGGAATCAAATACGATTAATTTTGGGAAAATAAGCCAGAACAGTACGGCAGACGTTGAGTTTGTATTTAAAAATGAAGGTAAAAGTGATCTTATTATAAGACATGTTAAATCAGGTTGTGGTTGCACAGCACTCATGCCGACAGAAAATGTTGTCAAGCCGGGAGCCAAAGGATCTGTAAAAGCTAAATTCAGTTCAGGAAGCTACAAAGGCACAATTCATAAAAATATCTGGATGTATACCAATGATCCCAAGAATTCAGAGGTTATGCTGATGATTACGGGTGATGTTGAGGTTCGGGAAGGAGGAACTGGCAATTAATCGGTTCGCATCAGGATTTAATGATGGTTAAGAACAAAGAGGTAAAAGGTTCGCTTACAGTTAAAGGAAAAAAAGTTGCCATTGTAATATCGCGTTTTAATGAATCCATAAGCAATAACCTTTTAAAAGGCGCTGTTGACTGCCTTACAAGGCACGGCGTTTCCGATGACATGATAGAAGTATTCTGGACGCCGGGCGCGTTTGAAATTCCCGTCGTGCTTGCGCAGCTTGTAAAGAAAGCAAAATACAACGGTTTTATCGCGCTTGGCGCGGTTATCAGG
>CAZGDJ010000441.1:0-2197 GCA_964524635.1 uncultured Rikenella sp.
TTACATTGTTGAAGACTGGCGAAACTGGATACCATCTATGGCTGCCGGCGCCACACTGAAAGGCACAATTACTGTGAACGGGAGTATTTACGATATATACGTGAACACAAGAGTAAACCAGCCTTCCATTATTGGCAACACTACTTTTCAACAGTATTTTAGTATACGGAGAGATGTGCGAAATAGTGGAACAATAGATATTTCAGAACATTTCGATATGTGGGAGTCACTTGGAATGCAAATGGGTAAAATGTATGAAGTATCCTTTGTTGTTGAGGGATATCAAAGCAGTGGGAACTTTGAATTCACAGCCTTGGATGTCTCTGTGGATAGCACGACTGTTCCTGTAAAAGAAGTGACAGCAGAACCTGCATTCGTCAGTATCTATCCTAATCCCAACTCAGGGAATGTATCCATTAAACTTGATGAGTCTGCATTAAATGCGAGCATAGAAATTTATGATATATCAGGTACGATTGTCTTTTCCCGGGGAAACATAAATAATAATCTGCTTCAGGTTTCCGATCTGAAGAGCGGAATTTATCTTGTAAATGTGAACAGCAACAGGCAAAACTATAACGCCAAATTGTTAGTTTATTAGCCGGAGTGAAGTAAAGCATAAGCTGTAAACAATGGATATAAAAACATGCGGGTCAATTATTGTAGTCATCTGTTTTTATCAGCTATGACCTCCATAGCTTTCTCCAGTGCACTTGCCGGATCAACTGATACATCAGGCTTAACACCAACCCTGTCTATTCTTTGTCCGTCGGCAGCATAAAAATCTGCTGTTGGCAGGAAGAGGCTGAACTTATCGGTAATAATGAATTTCTCACCATTCAGCATAGCACCCATTGTCGTTTCTCCAATAATGGTCGCTCTTTTTGCAGACTTGAGACCATAGACAAACGGCTCGCATGTACTGGCTGTATATTTATTGGTGAGGATATACAGGTCTCCATTATATGTTATTTCTGCGGGGAAAATGATTAAGCATAGCCCCTCTTGTGTATGAATGCCATTTATTATCCGGGAAAAACTGGCTTCGCTGAAATGTGGAAGGTTAACAAATGATTCAGCCTTTGGAATCTCATTATGCAGTGAAAAATACTTCTGCGTCAGGAATGCTCCTCCCTGCAATGTGTCATTTACCAGGTAGGAAGCCAGCGGGAGAGCTGATGCTATTGTTCCGCCCTGGTTATTCCTCAGATCTATAATGAGATTGCTGAAAGTCATTGCTTTAAGGCTGTCTAAATACGGAGTTATCTCTTCAGCAGAGGCTGAAAATGTCTTCGCGGTGAATAGAACCGTTTCAGGATCTATAGTTTTTATTATGAATTTTTCCTGTTTCGCTTCCTGCTTACTATTTTGAGCCGGAGTGTTCTGAATAGGAGTGTTTAACATTATTCCGAAATGGGTAAACGGCAATCCGGATACACCTGAATTGAATGTCTTTTTAAACTCAGCATCGTCAGTGACTTTCTCTGATTGATCAAGGACTTTGTTTTTAAAGTCATGCCACTCTTTTGTGTTTAAAACGGATGGATTATACAAATACTTCTCTGCTGTATCAATAGCAGACTGTGCAATAGATCTATAGTCACTTTTTTGTGCAGAAACCGATGACATAATAATTGCTCCAAAGAGAATTAAAAGGAAATGCTTTTTCATTTTTTCTGGTTTTATTTGGTTTATTTCTTCGCAAATATGAGCCGGATTAATAAACCAGAAAATTTTATGTGACCAGCAGACAGGATTTGTTACGGGCTGCAATGAAAAGGGATGAATTGATGATTTCAGGGACGAAGTGCAGATATTAAAATTGCCAATTCATGGCTGACCTGCTACTGTGAACGCTAAAGATTTATGAAGGGATATTAAAACTCATGTGGAAACTATGCTTCTCACTGTTTTAATCATTGACCTTGAAACCGGCAGGCGCAGATTGGTGTCTTTCATCTTAACATTGTACGATGAGCCTGAAATATTAATTGATTCAAGGAGCTTTGTGTTGGCAATATAACAACGGTGTATCCTTATGAAATCTTTATCAGGTAGTTTGCTTTCAACCTGGTTAAGTGAGTTACGTATTAGGTGGGTCTTAATGCCATCGCCTGTTTTAGAAGCTATCTCGATGTAATTGCCTTCTGATTTAACATAGACCAGATCACACAATGCAATTGTCACCGGCTTTTCA
>CAZGDJ010000442.1:0-2196 GCA_964524635.1 uncultured Rikenella sp.
TTTCAGGAATCTCTCTCCGGAGAACAGCTATGATTTCTTCAGCCCTTTTTCCTTCAGGAGTACCGGGGTACATGTTAACCAGGGTATCGAGCTTGGTTTTATATGCCATTTCACCTTTTAATGCACCGGATGCCATTGCATCAAGAAGCATGAACTTAGGAGCAAGCGCATCATTGGCATATTTAGCAAGTGCATTACTGCAAACGATTATGGCTTCTTCAAACCGGCCTGATGAATAGGCGTTGTAAGCTGTTTCATAAAGCATTGTTGAAGCTCTGGCAACCTCGTTCTGTCTCATTATATAATCAGGATCGGAGAGAATAAGGGCAAAATCAGTCTGCGGGAACAATGACAGCAAATCTGCTCTGCGGCGCTCTGCCCGTGAAGGATCGGTCTTCCGGAGGATTCGGTACAGCTCATATAGAGCTTCAGCCCTTGTTATATCAGAACCTCCGGGTTTTGAGGCAGCCTCAAGTGATATTAAAGCCATCGCTGTGTCATTAAGGCGTGATGCCAGTGCTTTCCCTTCGCCAAGAAGAGCCTCGGCACTTTTACTGATTGAAATGCGTAGCAGAGAATCTGACAGCGGGATATTCTTAAGATAATACTCTTTGGTTTTTTCCGGCGTCACTGATGCACTGTCTCCTGTACTTTTTAGCTCTTCCTTATCAGTGGTTCCCGGGGTTATTGACGTTCTGGCCCTGTTGGCCCGTCTCCAGTTGTCTTCAAGTTTTCGGTCACCCCATCTTCGTCTGAACTCCGTGCGGCCGAAAGTGAGAGCAGCCTGGTTATAGAAATACCAGCCTCCTTCAGAGGATATGGCGTCCTGTGAACGCCGCTCATTCTCATAATACTCTCCCATGTTGTAACGGTCAGCATTGACATCCAGTTTTGCCTTCTTTTCGTCTTCCTCTAATTTTCTGATTATATCTGTTATCAGCCTGTTACGCTCCGCTTCGCTCATTTGTGCAACCTTTCTTAGGCTGTCTTCAGTGGTCACAATTATATGATATCCTGCGTATTCAGTCAGGTCGGATGACCGGTTGCTGATAAGTTCATAATCCGGGAAGCGTTTATCAATCAGGGAAATTGTGCTGTCATAATAGAGATATGCTTCAGTATACCTGGGTATTGAATAATAGTATTCACCAAGGGCAAGATAAGCCCTTGCTTTCTGACGATTGTTACCTTTGCTGCTAAGGGCTGATTTAGTGTAGAATTCTTTTGCTTCCGTGATATCTCCCTTTCGACGGGCCAGCTCTGCAAGGGCAAAATATACCTGGTCGAGGTATTCCTTATTTTTTGAGTCACGAAGCATTTTCATCAGAGATCTTCTCAGATCCTCAGCATCACCGGATGAAAGGTCAGTCACACCGGCAAGATTTATACCTGCGTTGAACTCGTATTCGTATGAAGGATTCATCCTGATTACTTCCTTAAAATACCTGGTTGATAAAGCATTGTTACCTGAGGCCTTATAAACCTGAGCAAGAAGATATGTGAACCTTACCTTTGTGTGTTTATCACTGCTTAATTCAATAGCTTTGGCCAAAGGATCAGCGGCTGCCTCATACTTCCTCTGCCTGAGGGCAATATCAGCCTGGGTAGCCGAAGCCATAGCCCTGATATTCCTGGGCCACGATTCAATATTGCCTGATGAGGAAATAATTCTCTCGGCCTCAGAATAATTACCATCCTCGGTCAGTATCCTCGACATCCAGACGGTAGATTCTTCAATTATGTCAGGATCAGAAGTAATACCGAGGTTGAATGAAAGAGTAGCTCTGGCACCAGAAAAATCCTTCCTGTAAAATTGTGCCTTGGCCATCAGGAAGTAAGCATCATCAACCCAGTCATTAAACTCTTTACGGTTATAAAATTCCTCATCTTTTTTTCTGGCGGAACGCTTTTTATTCTCTTCAGGTTTGGCGGTTATGGAATAAAGGGCTATAAGCTTGGAAGCTTTCTGTATTGCTCTTTCCATATCCCCGGTGCAGGCCTCTAATGATTCAGGATTGGAGTATTCAAACACAGGAAGTATTGCACTGTAATCGTCACGGTTTGATGTTTTTACCTTATAAACGCCAGCCTTATACGCCTCATTGCCGTTGAAGTAAATATTATACTTGGATATCAGTGAATTATAAAAACGACTTGCGCCGGTGTTTTTTTCGACAGAGCACCCATGACACAGTG
>CAZGDJ010000443.1:0-2179 GCA_964524635.1 uncultured Rikenella sp.
CAGAGTCAAAGAAAATCTCATCATCAACCACTTCCTCCTCGTCATCATCATCTGTCACCACAAGATTGTTGTATTTCTTTCGGGATACACCTCCGAAAGTGACCTGCTTCGGGGGAAGACCTTTGGAGTTGCTGCAGTTGGGATATTCTTTACCGTCTATCTCTTTGCTTTCTCCTACATATTCAATAAACATTGCCCTGTCATTGAAAAAGTCAAACACATAGAGCAGTTTCTGGTTTTTACGGAATATTATGTCTTCAAGGATGGCATCTTCCATCGTTGAAGATCCGGCTCCCATATCAAAAAGTGTGAATTCCTCCTCTTTCTCCCAGTTATCAGTTGCCATATAGAACGAGGCAATCTGAGATTTGTCAAACTCCAACTCTTCCTGAATAGTGTTATGGAAGTCTATCAGCGTCTGGCTGTCAAGGAACTCGAATTCCCTGATAAATGTCTCATCTTCATCTGATAATACCACAAACCTGTATACCATGTCTCTCACTTTTTCAATCGCTGCAATTTAATATTTTTTAATATATGTTCATCGCGGGTTATTTTTTTTTAATAAGAATAAAATGGTGTCAACGTCATCCGCGTAATCCCATAATTTGGGATGTTGCGTCCTTCCAAACGGAATATAGTCACAGCCTGCTATGCATTGGATTGCGTTTTTTCTGGTTTCAAGCTCATTTCTCAGATCCTCCTCAGAGCTGTAAAAATCATAATACAGCATAGCCATCGGGGGAGTCAGAGACTGATTCTGACGCAGTAACAGAAACCCGGTATCAGTAAAAGGCTGTTTGTTTACAATCAAAATAGCTTTATTATGGTCATAGTTGACTGCGTATTTATGATGAGACCGGAGATTCCTGTATTTGTTCCAAAGGTTGGTGAGCCTGTTAATGTCAAATCCTGCCGGAAGATATAATTTTGAGACGCTGCGACATCCCAGACCGAAATAGGCAAAGATATCTTCGCCAAGCATTTCCAGTTCTTCAAGTGTCTCATTACCCTTCAGAATTGCGACACTATTACGGTTCTTTCTGATCAGGGAGTGGTAATTCCTGAAATAGTAATCAAAATACCTTGAAGTATTGTCGCTGCCTGTTGCAATAACCATGTCAAAGCCTGAGAGCTTATCAGAAGAAATGGTTATGCAATCACTGAGCCCCGGCTCGTAATCAATAAGGCTTTCAACCACAGCTCTCACAAGCATGTCATCTTTCGTGCTGGGTTTGGCAATCAGCCTGTTGCCGGTTATTAGAACGCAAAGCAGGTCATGAAATCCGACAAGCGGTATGTTGCCTGCCATGACAACCCCGACAATAGATGATTCTTTAAAATCAGTCAGGGCAGGATAGCGTGAGAGCCACTTCGTAATATTATCCGTCGTAAGATTTTCTCCTAAAGAACTGACAGCTAACCTGACATTATCAGGAGTAAACCATGGGTTACTTTTCTCATATGAATCGATAAGCTGGGAAAAGAGCTGCGAAGAACCTGAGCCAAAGTCGGCTGCACCATCACGCATTGCTTTACCAAGCTTGCTGAATGCCTTTATCCTTTGCTCTAAACTTATTCCTGCTGAATGCATAGGGCAAAGGTATAAAAATGACAGATGGTATTAATTCAAAAAAAAAGAGGTCATCTGACCTCATTTTTTAGCTGGTTGCTAACTTAAACGCAATTGGTACCGTATAATATACATTTACTGGTTTGCCACCGATTTTTCCGGGTTTGAACTTTGGAAGCAACTTGACAGCATCCAAAGCAGCCTTGTCAAGGGAAGGTTCAACTGCTTTAACAATAGTAGGATTCTTTACAGCGCCATCTTTGTCAACTATGAATCTTACCATAACTTTTCCTTCAATACCGTTTTCCTTTGCTGATGACGGGTATTTTAAGTTACTGCTAATAGCCTGGTATAAGGCTTTGGTCTCACCGGGGAATGCCGGCATCTCATCAGCCACAACGAACACTTCTTCACCATTATAGGTGTCCTGGGCTATCGCGTTTTCTGAGAAACTGAAAAGGAACCCTGCCATTAATATGAGCACGAGCATCGCTTTGCCTATTGAAAAATTTGCCGTTGTTTTCATGTTTTTCATTATTGTCAATTGTAACTTATTATCTGTTTGAAAAATTATCAATTCAATTCTTACCTTTCTGCCGCCTTTTG
>CAZGDJ010000444.1:0-2175 GCA_964524635.1 uncultured Rikenella sp.
CTTCGCGACAAGGGAAAACTTGCCGGTTCATTCGGCTCATTTGGCTGGAGCGGTGAGGCTCCCGGAATAATCAACGGGATACTCAAAAGTCTGAAGCTTAATATCTTTGAAGAACCGGCCGCCTTTAAGTTCGTTCCGGAGAACGCTAAAGAAAAGCCACTTATAGAATTCGGAGAACGGTTTGCCAGGAAGCTTGTGGCAGCAGCCGCTGAAGAATAGAAAGTTCAGAGTCCCCCCTGGGGGATTTAGGGTTAAAAAAAAAGAGGGACCTTCGAAAAGTCCCTCTTTGCTTAAACCAACCCATCAATTACGAAATCTTAATCTCCTGTATTTTCTGTTTCTTCTTGTCTTCTTCAAGTTTGGGTATCTCAACAGTGAGTATGCCATCCTTATATGTAGCACCTATTTTTTCATTGTTTACATCCTCGGGCAGATAGAAACTGCGGCAGAATGAGCTATAGCTGAATTCCTTGCGTTTGTACCCGTCCTGTTCCTCCTGCTTTTCTTCCTTGTGTTCTGAAGAAATGGTAAGAACATCATCCTTGATTTCAAGGTGCAGATCCTTCTTGTCCATTCCCGGTACTGCGAGCTCAAGATAAAATGCTTTTTCATCTTCCCTGATATTCACTGCCGGAAGATTGCTGGTCGTCCTGGTGAATGAAGGAAAGAAATCTTCATTGAAGAAGTCCTGAAGTGTGAGTGGTTTATAACCGCTTTTTGAGATCATTGGTAACATAACTACCTCCTTTTTATTTTTGTTATACTTATTTAACTTTTTCAAATGAATGTTTTCAATCTGTGTGCCGAACATAAAAAAATGCCAATATGGCAGGTAATTAATTTTTTGACATGACATAATGGCATAATATGTCATCAGTTTGCAGGTCCGGGAAATCTTTATAAATTTGAAAAATAGGATGATCTCATAATCGGTTTTTAGGCTGTTTTGATTCTAATATTCTATTGATGAATACTAATCTGCGTAATTTTCTGTTGGTTGTTGGTGGTGCATTGGTGCTCTTTCTTTTCTGGTATTTCCGCAGTATAGTTGGATATATCCTTGTCGCCGGAGTTATCTCTCTTATCGGACGGCCGGTCGTAGATTTCCTTAACAGAATTCATATACGCAGGATCAGATTTCCAAAGGCTTTAAGCGCACTGCTGACTCTGGTTCTTATCTGGGGGTTGGTTGCTATTTTCTTTGCAGTGTTTATTCCGCTAATATCTAAACAGATAGATACTTTATCTCATATTAATGCAGGTGAGATTGTAAGACTGGCAGAGGAGCAACTTGAAAAGATAGAAGGTGTATTGCGTAAGATAAACAAGGATCTGCCCACTGAGATGTCATTATATCAGATGGCAGTAGATAAAGTAGGAGATGTACTGAATGTGTCAATTATTACGGACTTTGCGGCTTCTGCGCTAAGCAAACTGGGCAACCTGGCAATTGCTTTCTTCTCCGTTTCTTTCATTGCCTTCTTTTTCCTGAAGGATGAAGGGCTCTTCTATGAGACTCTTATGGTGGCAATACCTGAGCAGTATGAAGAAAAGATAAGACGTGCCATGCATTCGATTAAAAATCTCCTGATAAGATATTTTATTGGCATTATAATCGAGAGCACTATTGTCATGATCATTGTAACCATCGGGATGACTATTGTCGGCATGTCATTCCAGCAGGCTATGGTAATGGGCCTTATTGTCGGGATTTTCAATGTTATACCATATGTGGGCCCCTGGCTGGGAGGTGCAATAGTGGTTGTGATGGGTATTGGCACTACCATGACTGCCGGAGGGATGCCCGAGGTGCCGTTGCTGATACTGTTTATGATGATTGTTATAGCTACAGCACAATTGATAGACAACAACCTTGTTCAGCCCCTGATCTATTCAAAGAGTGTCAATGCTCACCCCATCGAGATATTCCTGGTGATTCTGGCTGCCGGCAGCTTTGCAGGTATTACCGGAATGATTCTGGCTGTACCTGCCTATACAGCTTTGAGGGTGCTCGCCCGCGAGTTCTTCTATAACTTCGGACCGGTAAGAAAGATACCATCCGGACTGGGTAAGGACCGGAAAGAAGAGTTGTTATGACCAGGATAGCTACTGCCATCAAAAAAGTGTTCCTGTTTTATTATGACGGCTTTCGTACCATGACATGGTGGGGCAGAA
>CAZGDJ010000445.1:0-2164 GCA_964524635.1 uncultured Rikenella sp.
TTACCAGAAAAAACAACAGACTGGCTACTTTACAATTGGAGAGGGAATCATATGGAATCCAATAACAAAAGAAAAGTGGTTATTGCCGGCGCAGGAGCTGTGGGCTCAACATTCGGATACGCTCTTGCTCAAAGCGGGTTGGCAGACGAAATCGTGCTAATTGACAGGAACGAAGAACTCGCCCGGGGACAGGTGTTGGACCTTGCACACGGGCAGCCATTCTTTCCTGCGGTGGCTATTCGTGAGGGGAATTCATCAGACTATCGTGATGCCCGTTTGGTCGTGATCACAGCAGGGGCCGCCCAGCGACCCGGTGAAACGCGACTGCAGCTTCTAAATAAGAATGCGGTCATAGTGCAGGGTATAGTCAGTGAAGTCGTTAAGCATAACGATGAGTGTGTAATAGTTGTTGTCAGTAATCCAGTGGATGTAATGACCCATGTTGCTATCCAGGGTGTGGGAAGTGAAAGAGGCCGGATTTTTGGATCCGGCACGGTTCTGGATAGCGCCCGTCTCCGGCATCTTCTGAGCATGCATTGTGGAGTCGATGTTCACAACGTGCATGCTTACGTTTTAGGCGAGCATGGTGATTCTCAATTTGCTGCATGGTCATTGACACATATAGCAGGCATGAAGATTGATGAGTTTTGTCCGATCTGCGGCAGGTGCGAAGACTGGAAGTTGAGACGCAATGAGATAGAACAACAGGTGAGGGACTCAGCCTACCACATCATCGGCTACAAAGGTGCTACCTGTTTTGCGGTGGGTCTGGCGCTGGTGCGCATTGCAGGGGCAGTCCTGCGTAATGAAAAGAGTGTATTGACCGTTTCCACAAGACTCGAAGGCGAGTTCGGGCTCAGGGATGTTTGCCTGAGTGTCCCATGCATCTTATCATCCAGGGGAGTCGAAAGGATAGTAGAGAGCAAGCTTCCTGAAGGTGAATTATCGGCACTATCAAATTCTGCTACACTCCTCAAGGAGGCCAATACACAACTTGGAACTGTTTCTTAGATCAGCTTTTGTAAGATATGCCCTGATATGTTTTGCAGCAAGGAGTTTTGGTTTAATAGGCTACAATGGCATTATACTTTCTTATGTAAACTCACATCAGTGAAAATAAGAGATCATTGGTTATGAAAAATAATATTAACTACAATAAAGCAAGCAGTACATATGACAATACCCGGAGTCATTCAGATACACTGATATCCAGGTTTGCAGAACGAATCTCTTTCTCAGGGTCTACAAGAATATTTGATTTTGGTTGCGGAACAGGAAATTATCTGAACAGGGTTCAACAGTTATTCGGTTCCATCTGTTGTGGGATTGAACCTTCAGATGGCATGAGGGCCATAGCGCACGAAAAGAACTATTCACTTGATATAAGAGAAGGTGACCATAGCAATATTCCTTTTGAAGATGAGACATTCGATTTTGCCTTTATGACTGATGTTATCCATCATGTCCCGGATATTGGTCTAATGTTCTCTGTGATCTGGAGAGTTTTAAAATTTGAAGGGATTCTTTGCATTGTCACTGAATCGCATGAACAGATTCAGGCCCGGTTCTACAACAGCTATTTTCCCTCTTTATATGTTAATGAAATAAAAAGATATCCTGAAATAGAAACGATATTAGGTGAAGCCATAAGAAATGGATTTATTCACGAAGATACAGATATTCTACCTGCGCCTGGACCTGAGTTTATTACAGAACAGTTTATCAGGAATGTTGAAGAGAAAAATTATTCGATGTTCCGCCTTCTTGATGAAGCAGAATTTGCCAATGGTCTATCCCGGCTCGAAGCAGATATCGGAAAACAATTTTACCATTCCGATAGAGGTGAGTCGCTTATCTGGCTCAAAAAACAACGATGACACTTAGGACAAGGGTGACATGTTAAATATCAATTAGTCATCTAATTTTATTCGCGCTAATATGACTTGACTCACTAATATTATTGCGATTATATGAGCAACATCATGTTAAAAATTATATTTGCGTAATGCCGATAACTATGCCTTTGGAGAGATTCCGGTAGCTTTTTGTCTCTGCTCGACAGATGCACTATAAAGGGTTGAATTATGTCTGATAATGAAAGAGATCAATTGCTTTTAGGCCTGATAAAAATTGAGTCGGTTATTTGCAGGTTATATACCGGGTT
>CAZGDJ010000446.1:0-2140 GCA_964524635.1 uncultured Rikenella sp.
TTAAGTTCGGCCAGCCTTATTGCATTTACAGCTGAACGTTCACTTGCAAACAGCTTGGTAGCTATGCGGTAATAAAAACCCGATCCGGTACAACCAGTCTCTTTGAGTAGACCGAAGACTTTGTTAATCAGCACAGTATCACGAATATTCTTGTCTACTTTCTGAGAATAAAGCATTTCAATGGTTTTACAAGTCATTGCTCCGCTTGATCTGAATATTGCTTCTATTCTGTTTGCAGCTTCAATATACTTTTTATCATCCGGGTTTATTTCAAGTTGTGTTTCAACTACTTGTGCTGCTTTTGAGTATGCAGATACTACCTCTGCAGTGTCAATCAGGTTCAATGAAAATGATTTGACAGCGGTAGCCATTAAAAGCACAGAAAAATTATTGTCAATATAATCCGGGAAACTGTCTGCAACTTCTTTTATCAGATTGTAGCTTTGCTTTGAATAAGTTGCATCGTTTCCGCCCAGGTCATATAGGGCCAGAGATTTGCGAAGGTCATTCGACGGTTTCTCATTAAAATATAAAGTACGCTTGGACAGTATCATCAAAACTGAATCAATATAAGCTGTATCTCCGGTGTTTCTGTATTGTTCTTTGTACATCGATTCACCTCTTATATATATATTCTCTGATGATGCGGGACATTCAGCAAGAACCTGTCGCCAGAACTTTAACGCCATGGCTAAGTCTTTTCCATCATAGTACATTGAATAAAGTGATGTATTGTTTAAGCACCTTATGCTGTCTTCGCCATGCCCATAAGGTGTCGAAGTTACAATACCGGTCTGTGCTGAGGCTGTAGCAGTAATAGCCACCAGGTACCCACAAACCACCAAACCTTTAACTCTGTTTTTCATCAGTTCCATATTTATATTACAAAGTTATACTGCTCTTGAAAACAAAGGTGTTTAATTATTTATTCATTCAGCTTCAGAAGGTAGTTTAATCCATCTGATACCAAATCCGGATGCCATATCATCTTATTGTCAGCATGTTGTTTCAAGACTTCAGCATCACCACCGGTTATTACCGTGATCAGTGATTTATACTTTTGTCTGTAAGAAAGGATATACCCTGTTGTCTCAAATGCAAGACCCATAAGCACTCCGCCTGCAATAGCATCTTCAGTTGTATCTCCGGGAAATGAAAATGACTCAGGCTGTTCAACTAATGGTAGTTTGCTGGTATACTGATTGAGTGCCCTGAATCGCATGCTTAATCCGGGTGAAATGCTCCCTCCCAGATAACTGCCGGCAATAATCAGATCATAAGTCACTGCGCTGCCTGCATCAATGACAAGCAGATCATGTTGCGGATGGTGTAAAATTGCCCCGGTAACCGCTGCAAGCCTATCAATGCCAAGTGTCTGAGGTGTTTTGTATTTGATCCTGAAAGGAAAACGCGATTTCCATGTCAGGAGATGTACTCTTTTGCTCTTATTAGCCATTAGTGAGGCAAGTTCTTTCGGATTCCTGTTGACACTCGAAATAATCACTCCATCGATATCCGCTGAGCCAATAAAGGCATTGATCAGAAGGTAATCATTGCTTTGGAGTCGTTCCTTTCTGATAATCACATCTCCTTCATAAAGAGTGGCTTTTGTACTGGTGTTCCCAATGTCTAGAGTCAGATTCATGGTTTTACAGATTGAGATGCAGCGGCAGAATGAAAAGTATGGATGTCATTTAACAATGCAATAACTTCAGTCACTGTTGAAATATCCTTTACTGTAAGGCTGAGCTTGTTATTGTTTTGTTTCATATTCATTCGCTGGTGTTTTCTGTTCACATAATTCATTACAGAGATAAAGAAACGACTTTTATAAAACTCTGAAGCAGGATCACTGGCAAAGTTAGCAATCAATGTGTCATTTTTCAGTATTATCTTTTCAATCCCAGTTTCAGATGCAATCCACTTTAATTTAACTAGTTCAAGAAGAGCCAGTGCTGGTTTCGGCAAAGGTCCAAATCTGTCAATTAGTCGCTTCCTGTAATCATTTAAGGCGTTGTCTTCTTTAAGGTCATTCAATTCCTTATAAAGACGTATTCTTTCTGAAATATTTGAGACATAATCATCAGGGAACATTATTTCAAGGTCTGTATCAACTGTCACATCTGATACAAACTCCTGC
>CAZGDJ010000447.1:0-2137 GCA_964524635.1 uncultured Rikenella sp.
GATAAAAACTATAAGAGCGCGTACCAGGTCATCCGTGTTTTTGCAGAGTGTATCGGCAAAGGAGGCAACCTGCTTCTTGACATCGGGCCAAAAGCCGACGGAACGATACCGGAAGAACAACAGCAGGTGCTTAAGGAGCTGGGACGATGGACCTCAAAACACAGGGAGGCAATATACGGCTCTCATGCCGGATTGCCTGATGGCTTTTTTGACGGTCCGACAACATTAAGCACTGACAGTACAAGGTTGTTCCTTTTCTTTGCTGGTGATGGCGGAGGGGAGATCATGCTTGAGGGCCTGAAAAACAAGATCGGTAAAGCCTATGTGGTTGGTAATGGAACAAATCTGGAAGTGAAAGAATATCTGCGACCCTACTGGAGCAGTCACGCCGGAGTGTATTTTATTAAGATACCTGAAAAATTCATTGATCCTGAAATGACGGTCATCGGGCTGGTACTTGACGGGAAACTGAATATTGAATAGAAAAACTCACCATGAATAGATTTATTCTTTTGTCACTGATGCTTTTATGTGCCGGCGTGGTCGTTGCACAGAATGATGAAGGCGGCTATGTTCATGAGACAGACCCACTTGTTCTGGAGAAGATTGACCAATGGCAGGACATGAAGTTTGGTCTGTTAATGCACTGGGGTCCTTACAGCCAGTGGGGAATAGTTGAATCATGGTCAATATGTGCAGAAGATGAGGATTGGTGCAGGCGCAAAAATCCAGATTATGATGAGTATAAAAAACAATACGAAGCGCTTAAATTAAGCTTTAACCCCATTGGATTTAACCCGGAGAAATGGGCTGCAGCAGCAAAGGATGCCGGTATGAAATACGTTGTCTTTACCACAAAGCATCACGATGGTTTTTCAATGTTTGACACAAAGCTTACGGACTATAAAATAACAGATAGTGCCTGTCCGTTCAGTGTAAACCCGCGGGCTAATGTTACAAAAGAGATCTTTAATGCCTTCAGGGCTGAAGGATTATGGACCGGGGCTTATTTCTCGAAGCCTGACTGGCACTGCGAAAATTACTGGTGGCCAAACTTTGCCACACCTGATCGTCATGTGAATTATGATATTAAGGCATATCCTGAACGATGGGAGAAATATGTGCAGTTTACTCACGGACAGATAATGGAGCTTCTCGGAGGTGATTACGGAAAGGTTGACATTCTGTGGCTAGATGGCGGATGGGTAAGGAAGATGACGGATGAAGAGATCAAAAGAGAGATGCTTTCTCCCGGCTATAAGTTTACGCATCTTCAGAACCAGGACATACGCATGGATGAGCTTGTTGCCAGAGCGCGGGCAAAGCAACCGGGACTGATTGTTGTTGACAGAGCCGTCCATGGCAAAAACCAGAATTATCTGACACCTGAGAACCGTGTTCCGGAAAAGGCTCTGCCATATCCATGGGAGTCGTGTATCATTGCCGGCGGAGGATGGGCATGGGTTCCTGATCCGGTATTCATGTCAGGTCATGACGCGATACATCTTCTTGTTGACATAGTGGTCAAGGGAGGTAACCTGTTGTTGAATATCGGGCCTGCACCTGACGGAACATGGCCTGATGGAGCATACAGGCTTCTTGACGAGATTGGAAAGTGGATGAAGGTTAATGGTGAAGCTATTTATGACACCAGGGCTATGGCACCATACAAAGACGGAAAAGTCTGCATCAACCGGAAAGGAGAAAAGACATGGTATCTCTTTTATATGGCTGATGAAGGAGAAAAAATCCCTGAGAAAATCTCAATGAAAGGGATTAGTCTTCCGAATGGAGCGACGGTAAAATTATTAGGAACAAAGACACAATGCAAGTGGACTAATGACGGGGATTCATTTACTGTCAGCATCCCGTTATCAGCGCGCTTAAATCATAAGGTGGATTTTGTATATGTATTGAAAGTGGAAATTTAATCTTTAAGAGCGGCCCATACTTTAAAAATGTATATTGTTCATTTCTTTTGCTTCTCCAGAAGGAATGAACCAAAGAAATGGAGTCCGAAAAAGAGAACCTCCCGCTGTTTGTCCGCCCGCTAAACAATGCAATAAAGGTGCCACCAATAAAAGGCAATAGGGAATAAATCTAATCTTATCTAATTATGAAACAAATTTTTAAAATA
>CAZGDJ010000448.1:0-2118 GCA_964524635.1 uncultured Rikenella sp.
CCTTCTGTCTCATGAAATAGCCGTAAACGGGGAACTCATAATAAGCAAATGAGCGCACAAAGGTAGGCAGTGAGAGTAGTACCCCTGTCTGTGAGACCAGATGATCACGCAAAGCATCTCCGGTCATTCCCGACAGTATTAGTCCGGTATATTCGGCCACTCCTTCAATGATCTCCAAAGAATTCTCTGCTGCCTGTGAGCCGGGGAACGTCTGATGCCTAAAGTGTCTGAACAACAGGGCATTGCGTAAGTGTTGTTCTGGATTATCAGATTGGAGAGCCTGCTTCAGTGCTTCAATCTCAAGCCTCAGGAATATGCGACCTTCTTTTGTGTCAAGGTGGGTATTCTGTATCTCAGAGTGGCTGTCAAACCCTATCTCAGCCTGTATGTTGTGAAATGACTCATGTCTGAGCAGCCGCAGCCGGTCCTCCTTTGTCTCCGGTAGCGGAAACATTACCATTGTCCAGCGCTTGCCGTTCCAGTCAAATGCAGTGTTGGCGATGTTTATGTTTTCAGGCAGGATGCCGGTATAGAAGTCGCCCTGTTTCTTCAGCTTGCCTTCGGGGTCCTGTTCATTTGCCATAAAGGTCCTGGTCTCCTGATTCACCAGCATCAAAGGACTGTAAAGGCTATGGTTCCACATTTTACCACTGTCAGCGTCCAGCATTTCTTTCAGCTCGGTAAAAGCAACATTCGCCTGCCGGAGGTCTTCTTCAGGGACAGTAAATGATTTCTTGTTGGCGGTGTTGCATCCATAGATTAACAGGATAATGCAAATGACAAGGAGATAGTTTTTCATTTGTGAGTAGTTTGAAAATTAAAAGTAATGATTTTGGTTTTTCATGCAATCATACGAGTCTAAAAGTTAGTGGTTGATTTGTTGAGTCGGCTAAACACCTAAGCTCATTAACTCTGAAACATTCCCGCTAAAAATGCTTCTCATCACCTGTGTTATTTAACGTATCATCAATGTCATGCAGAAAAACCGATTCAATTATTAACTTTATGCTGGCTTTAAACTTATTGGCACCATGATGAAACACAGACGCGAGATCTGCATAATGATCCTGATAACAGCATGTGTAATGCTTGTCAGCAGTTGCAATAAAGACAATAATGACCCTGATAATCCGACCAACGGCAGGAGTGAAGCCATTTTTAAGCCGAACGCTCCTTATGGGACCATGACCGATCAGGATGGTAATACATACAGGACAATAACAATAGGCAGCCAGACATGGATGGCTGAGAACCTGCGCACAACAAAATACCGTAACGGCGAGGCGATTCAAGAGGTGACACCCAATAGTAACTGGGCCTATATGGCATCAGGGGCATATTGTAACTATAACAATACCACAGATATTGAAGATATAGCAACTTATGGAAGACTTTACAACTGGTACACAATATCAGACAGCCGCAACATTGCCCCTGCAGGATGGCGTGTACCCACCAACACTGACTGGAATACCTTAGTGGCATATCTGGGTGCCGCTCAGGCAGGCGGCAAGTTAAAAGAGACAGGCACCACTCACTGGACCAGTCCTAACACAGGCGCCACAAATGAGTCCGGCTTCACGGCTCTTCCCGGTGGTTGTCGCTGGTACCCTGACGGAGCTTTCTATGAAATTGGCACCGGCGGTCTCTGGTGGACATCAACCCCATACTCGCCACTTGAAGGCACCTATCTGGGAATATCTAATAATTTCAGCACCACAGGCCTTCAAAATAAGGCAAAACAGTTAGGCCTTTCTGTTCGGTGTATAAAAGAATAGTCCGGTTGATATCAAATACTCAATCCTGTATTTTAACATCAAACCGCAACGAGCCTCCCATTGGGGTTCCTCCTCGCTCAATAATCCTTATTAATCCCATCTTTGAAGGATTAGCTGAGGTGGAAGCGGTTTTAAATGCCACAACATCTCAGGTCTCAATGACAATCCTTGTTTGGGTCAGGTGTGCTGCCAGGGATATTATTTCAATGTCATCAGTGATATTGTCGAACTCAGATCCGTTCAGCGCCGTCCACGGGGTTTTCTCACTTTCTTTGTCTTGACACAAAGAACCGATCCCGCGAAGCGGGAGAGCTCACGAGACCCTTCCATCCGGCAGGGG
>CAZGDJ010000449.1:0-360 GCA_964524635.1 uncultured Rikenella sp.
AGAAACTACCTGATTACATGGTTCCGTCTTATTATGTTTTTCTTGATTCTTTGCCCTTAACCAGCAGCGGAAAGTTAAACAGGAAGGTTCTCCCGAAACCTGATCGCGGAAAAGCAAGCAGCTTAATTGTATCTCCGGCAAGTAATACTGAGAAAAGAGTACTTGAACTTTGGCAGGGTCTTTTGAAAATAGAAAACATCAGCACATCTGATAATTTCTTTGACGTTGGGGGCAATTCATTGATGGCAATCAGCCTGGCAACATTGATTTCTACGGAATTTAAAATTGGAATGAACTCTATAATGGTCTTTAAGTATCCTACGATTAAAGGACAGAGTGACTTCATCAGTGGGAAAACTG
>CAZGDJ010000449.1:404-2117 GCA_964524635.1 uncultured Rikenella sp.
CAGAAGTAGAGGATAAAAGCAGGCGCAGAAAGAACGTCAGCTTCAAAAAGCATCGCTAAACTTTGCAAAACTGAAAATTAAACTTGATTGTATAAATGGATTCATTTAAAAATAAAATAGCTGTCGTTGGAATAGCCTGCAGGTATCCTGGTGCTGACAACCTTGATGATTTCTGGAATAACCTTGTTTCAGGTAAAGACACTATCAGGCATTTCACTGACGAAGAGCTTAAAAAAACTGAGTTTGAATATTACAGAACGCATCCTAACTATGTCAAGGCTAAAGGTGTTATTAATGACATTGACAAATTCGATGCTGGTTTTTTTGGTAGGACGCCAAGAGAGGCAGCGGAAACTGATCCCCAGCACAGAGTATGGCTTGAGACTGCATGGAACGCCTTTGAAAATGCCGGTTGTGATGTAGATAGCTATAAAGGTGCAATAGGTGTATTTGCAGGCGGATCCAAAGGCAATTATCTTTTTAATAACATTCTCCGGGATACAAAAGCTCTGAAAAATTTCTTTCGCTCACATTCAAATCTCTCCTTCCAGGTGTCAGCAGGGAATGATATTGCTTTTCTTTCAACTAAAACAGCTTATAAATTCAACCTCAGGGGACCGGCAATTAATGTTCAGTCTGCTTGTTCTACTTCGCTCGTTGCCATTGTACAGGCATGCCAAAGTCTTTACAGTTATGAATCAGATATATGTCTGGCTGGAGGAGTATCAATCTCTTTGCCACAGGAAGCCGGATACATTTATCAGGAAGGTGGAATACCTTCACCTGACGGACGTTGCCGCCCGTTCGATGCAGATGCAAAAGGAACAGTACTGAGCAATGGAGTAGGAGCCGTCATATTAAAAAGAGTTGAGGATGCAATAAATGACCATGATACAATCTATGCTGTGGTCAGCGGGTGGGCTCTTAATAATGATGGCAGTAATAAGGTAAGTTATACGGCACCAAGTATTGATGGTCAGGCAGAGGTTATTATGATGGCTCAATCATTTGCGGAGGTCTCACCTGAAGATATTAGCTATGTTGAGACTCATGGAACAGCTACTCTGCTAGGTGATCCTATTGAAATAGCTGCACTTACGAAAGCCTTCTCAGCAAAAACCAATAAAAAACAATTCTGTAGTATTGGATCTGTTAAAAGCAATATTGGTCATACAGACGCAGCTGCAGGAGTCGCAGGCTTTATAAAAGTTTGTCTGGCAGCATATTATAAAAAGATTCCAGCAAGTTTGTATTTTACTAAGCCTAATCCGCATATTGACTTTCAAAACTCACCGTTCTATGTGCAGAAAGACTTCAGAGAATGGAATGAAAACAAACCATTAATAATGGGGGTCAGCTCCTTTGGAATAGGAGGAACTAACGCTCATATGATATTGGAGGAACCGCCATTGACAGACAGAACCCCTGGTACTGCATCAGAATGGCCAGAGTTGCTTATGCTTTCTGCAAAATCAGAATATTCATTAAACAAAAGGAAACAAGATATAATTGATTTTATTGAAGCCAAGCCTCAGATAAATCTTTCCGATGCAGCTTATACTCTGGCAGTCGGTCGAACACAAATGCCCTATCGTAGTTTTATGGTTGCATCTGCCACTGATGAAATTAATCACTCCAGCAAATTTGTTGATGGGAAGAAGGATGATCTTATTTCAAAGATCACTTTCCTTTTCCCGGGGCAGGGTGCTCAGT
>CAZGDJ010000450.1:0-2100 GCA_964524635.1 uncultured Rikenella sp.
GACTACTGCCTCTTCCAGTTCAGCAGCCGCCTCTTCAGCATTCTTGTCCGCAACCAGGGCCTTCTGTTCAGCGTATTGAGCAATATCAGTTGCGATGGTGGCGTTTATTCTTGATACTTCGGCTTCCTTTTTCAGATTAAATAATGTATCTGTAAGATTGTAATAAGAAGCCATCGCTTTATCACGATGACTGAGAGCAACAGATTTCTGTTTCTCAGCCCTGTTTCTCAATGACCATACTGCTCCGATAACAATAAAGCTCAGAATCACTAGTAACCCCAGGATTCCTGCATAAAACCGTGAACGTTTCAGTCTGTTTGATCCGGAAGTTTTATTGTATTCCTCATGCTTTAGATGCTCTCTCTCAGAGTTTTTCAGGAAAAGCATAGTACGTTCAAAGGCTGGATCAAGCCTTTCGGCCCAGGCCAGGGTCGGGTTGTTTTCCTTTTGCCATTTTAATGCCATCAGCAGTTCGGGAGGTGTCCATAATTTACCTTTGCCTTCCTGGTGAATAGCGGCTGCAGAAGCCAGCTGCATGTAAGTTTTCTGAGCTGACTCTTCTTCATCCATCCATTTTCTGAGTGTTCCCCAAAGCTTAATTATACTCTCGTGGCTTAGATCGATAACTGTGTCTTCTGTCAATGTGGTTTCTATACCTGGTGTGATGAATGAATATTCGGGTGATCTGAAAACCTCGGATACATATGTTATCTCATCTGTGCTGCATCCTGTCAGTGTCGCTATTGTTGATATTTTTTCAGGCTTACGTATTTCTTTCCTGTCATCAGTTCGTTCTGTGATACTACGGAATAACCTTGAACATACATA
This sequence comes from uncultured Rikenella sp., assembly GCA_964524635.1. GTDB lineage: Bacteria > Bacteroidota > Bacteroidia > Bacteroidales > VadinHA17 > SR-FBR-E99. The sequence goes on from CAZGDJ010000450.1 coordinate 829, forward strand.
TTTATAACGTGCATCAAGACTGTTGTAGGCCTGACCGGCATGTTGTGAAATTGCTCCTTTTACTCTCCCGACCGCATCGTAATCAATCAGGTTTATTGGCCGGGAAGGATCTTCTGATTTACTCCATTGATGCCACAGTCTCATCATCAGGTGCTGCAATACGGGCAGTTGGCCGGGTCTGTCAGCTATATCAGCCATAATGACCTTAACCAGACTACGCTCAATTGTCACACCAGAGGCTTTAACAGGTTCTTCAATAACAGTTGTCAGTGAATCGCGGTTAAGCTGAGGTAACAGGTAACTGCCACCGTTAAGCAGGTTAGTAAAACTGTGAAATTGCGCACAGTCAGAAATATATTCTGATCGCAGTGTAAGAATAAAATATATTCCCTGATCAGGCTGCCGAGCTGCATTGACGAGAAGGTCAATAAAATCTGTGGCTTCATCACCCATGGTGCCCCTGGTTGACAATGGGCTGTACCTGAATATTTCTTCAAACTGATCAACAACAATAAGTACTTGCTGCCGGAGGTTCTTTCTAATCTTGTTTACAATATCAATAATACCTTCAGTTCTGTTATTAAGAGATGCTTCAACAGTCTCAGGATTCTGATAAGTGAAGCCCGGAACAGAAGAAAGTGATGATAGCTGAGATGCAAGATTCCGGACCGGATTCGATTCCGGTCTCAGAACAACATATGACCATGTCTTTTTACCTTTGTTGTCATTATTCACCAACGCAGGAACCACGCCTGACAGTACCAAAGACGATTTACCACTGCCTGACGCTCCAATCACAGCTACAAACCTGTTTTCCAGGAGCCTGGCTACAACTTTTGTTGTACTTTCCATTCGGCCGAAGAAAAGATGTCCTTCTTCGGGTTTGAATGCTCTCAGACCTGGAAAAGGATTTGAAGGCACAAAATCATTTTTATCTGTCATGAGGATTTAATTTGCGTAACAGTCTCCCTGTCAAGAGTATCAAAATATTCAGCAAAGATATCAGTGTATTCCGAATAGTGAAAAATAAAGTCAGTCAAAACATTTGCTGAAAGTAAATAGAGCCCACTTTTATCATTATCAGCAGGTACAATCCACATCAGATTACCAGGTATGGATCTGGTGTCATGTGACTGACTGTACCTCATCCTTGAGGCAAGGAAAAGAATCCTTTCTTCAGGTATTTTATTAAAGCAAAGTGAAAGGAAGCGCGTTTTGTTAAAAACCAGTGCAACATCAGTCTGCCTGCACTCAGTGATTGGCTCAATCCTG
>CAZGDJ010000451.1:0-2090 GCA_964524635.1 uncultured Rikenella sp.
ATTCAACGATCCATATGTTACCCGTTTCATCAACAATCTGATGTTTAGTGGTAAAAAGACCGTTGCCTTCAGAATTTTTTATGACTCACTTGATATTGTAGGTGACAAGCTTAAGATTGAGGGTAAAACCCCTCTTGAAATCTGGAAGCAGGCACTTGACAATATCACTCCTCATGTGGAAGTTAAGAGCCGCAGGGTTGGAGGGGCAACATTCCAGGTTCCTCTTGAGATCCGTCCTGACCGCAAGGTGAGCATAAGCATGAAAAACCTTATACTCTTCGCACGTAAACGTACCGGTCACAGCATGGCTGAAAAACTTGCCGCTGAAGTAATGGCCGCTTACAATAACGAAGGTGGAGCATATAAAAAGAAAGAGGATACACACCGTATGGCTGAGGCTAACAAAGCTTTTGCACATTTCAGGTTTTAATTACTGACCAGGAAGGACGAGGGAATAACAGTAATGAGTAACGATCTCAGATATACCAGGAACATTGGCATTATGGCCCATATAGATGCCGGGAAGACAACTACTTCCGAGCGTATTCTGTATTATACAGGCCGCGTTCATCGTATCGGTGAGGTACATGACGGTAATGCTACAATGGACTGGATGGTACAGGAACAGGAGAGAGGGATCACTATTACCTCAGCTGCTACAACTACTTTCTGGAAGTACAGGGACGAGCTTTATAAAATCAACCTGATTGATACCCCGGGACACGTTGACTTCACTGTAGAGGTTGAGAGGTCTTTGAGGATACTTGACGGGGCTGTCGCAGTATTCTGTGCTGTCGGAGGAGTGGAACCTCAGTCAGAGACAGTATGGAGACAGGCAGATAAGTATGGAGTCCCCAGGGTTGCTTTCATAAATAAAATGGACCGCTCCGGAGCTGATTTCCATGACGTGGTGCAACAGATGAAGGACAAACTGGGAGCACACCCTGTGCCCGTACAAATACCAATAGGATCTGAAGACAAATTCAGGGGACTGATAGACCTGATCGAAATGAAGGCTATCATCTTTGAAGAGAGTGAAGATCCGATGACCAATTTCACTGTACAGAATATCCCTGCTGATATTGCAGATGAGGCTGAAGAGTGGAGAATGAAGCTGGTTGAGGCTTGCGCTGAAATGGATGATTCAATTCTTGAGCGCTTCCTTGAGGACCATGAAAGCATTACAGCTGATGAAATAATTACAGTTCTGCGTCGCGAGACCGTTGAGGGCGTTGTTGTTCCGGTCTTCTGTGGTGCTGCTTTTAAAAATAAAGGTATTCAGCGTCTTCTTAACGGTATAGTGGCCTTCCTTCCTTCACCTTTGGATAAAGGTGCAGTTACAGGGAAGGACCCGCGTGATGATAAGGAGACAACGCGTAAGCCGGAGGCTGATGAGCCGTTTGCAGCCCTGGCCTTTAAAATTGCCACTGATCCTTATGTCGGACGGCTCGTCTTTATGAGAGTCTACTCAGGTACACTTGCAGCTGGCGACACAATACTTAATATAAGGACCGGCAAAAGGGAGAGGATAAACCGACTCTTCCAGATGCATGCAAACAAACAGAATCCCGTTGAGTCTGTCTCAGCCGGCGACATTTGCGCTGGTGTGGGATTCAAGGATCTTAAGACAGGTGATACACTCTGTGCCATTCACAAGCCTATCGTGCTTGAATCAATGGATTTTCCGGAACCGGTAATAGGAATAGCCATTGAGCCAAAGACACAGGCTGACGTTGACAAGCTCGGGGTCGCCCTTGGCAAACTTGCCGAGGAAGATCCTACTTTCAGGGTCAAAACTGACTCTGATAGTGGTCAGACAATAATCAGTGGCATGGGAGAGCTTCACCTCGAAATTCTTATTGACCGTCTGAAGAGAGAGTTCAGCGTAGAATGCAACCAGGGCAGACCCCAGGTAGCTTACAAAGAGGCCGTGACGGCAGCTTATTCACACAGAGAGGTCTTCAAAAAACAAACAGGCGGCAGAGGAAAGTTTGCGGATATATCCGTGGAGCTAATGCCTGCCGAAGATGGTGTTTTGGGTCTAACCTTTGTGAATGAGATCAGGGGAGGTAATGTACCCAAGGAATTTA
>CAZGDJ010000452.1:0-2077 GCA_964524635.1 uncultured Rikenella sp.
GTCAAGCTTTTCAAATAATTTGAAACTGACTCCTTCTTTAAATCTCAATTATAGGACAGAAAAGCTTAACCTTTACTGGCAATCCTATCTGTTGACACAGCGAAGGCTTCCAAATAACGAGTTCACAACACGTTATTATGATAATGGAAATATTACAGAAAGCCAGGTTGCCGAAAACAGGTCACAGAAACATTATAATCTGAAACTGGGAATGGACTGGAATCCTGTTTCCAACCAGACAATAACACTTTTTGGCCTTTATGATTATGAATGGCATATCGATACTTCACGGGTATGGTATTTTGGAAATAAGGACTATCAGACACCTGTACGGAGGTGGGGCTCTTACGAGAGTGAAGGCACAGGATTTGCCAACCTGACACTACAGCACAAATACAGGTTCAAGCAGCCAGGTCATGAATTAAACTCACAACTTCTTTTTACAAATGGATGGGAAGATGAAACATACAATCTGAGACAAGACGGACCATCTCCATATGCAGTTATTAATACCGATAAAACCCGTGTGTTCGCTCCGGAATACATTTCCCTGATCTCTGCTGACTATATTCATCCCCTGCCTTTTGGCAGGCTGGAAGCCGGTGTTTCAGGCAGGTTACGTCATATGCCAATAACCTATACTGTCACTCAGGAGCCTTCCAACACTGCATTGATATATGATTTTGGCAATTGGTCAAAATGGAACGAAAGCCTTGTTGGAAGTTATCTTAACTTCATAGCCGAATTTAAGAAACTCAATATCGAGGCAGGACTAAGGGGTGAGTATACAGGAATAAGCTATACGTTCGCACCAAACCCTTATTTCGGAGAGGATGAGTATAATTATTTCAGCCTTTTCCCAAATACCCGTTTTACATTTAATATCAACAAATCGAATAAGTTATCCCTGTTTTACAATCGTCGTGTAGACCGTCCCGGGGAAGATATTCTCAGGATATTTCCCAAATATGATGATCCGGAATTGCTGAAAATCGGTAATCCATCATTAAGGCCCCAGTTTACCCAGAATATAGAGATGACCTACAGGTATTTATGGAAAAACGGGTCTTTATACTCTTCTTTATACCATAAGATCATTGATGATTATTTTACAAGGCTTTATGTTCAGGATCCTGTTTATCCTGAAATCACAATTAAAGCTTATGATAACCTCGGGAAGGCAACAAATACAGGGATTGAAACGGGAATCGATCAAAGGATCACAAAAGCATGGAAACTATCAGCCAGCTTCAACATTTACAATAATAAAATATACTCTCATAATGGAATAATCAGGTTTCCTGCAGAACAGTCGTACACTATAGAAGAAAGAAAAGACATTCCTTTATACTTCAAGCTGACAAACCAGATAACCCTTCCTCATGATCTTGCTTTTGAGCTGACCGCGCAATATTTTACAGCAAAAAACATAGGACAGGGAAGTGAGTTATCTCGTGGAGGACTGGATTTCGGAATGAAAAAGAACTTCTTTAACAAGAAGCTTGAAATGAATCTTACTGTTTCAGATGTATTTAATACAATGGGTATCCGCCAGAGAATAGAAGGACAAGGGTTTTTTGCTGAATATCAGAATTATTACGAAACCCAGATAATCTCCCTGGCTTTGAGATATAAGTTTTAGAATACCAGGAATCTAAACCTGATTTTCCCCCCAAAAATCCCCCAGGAGGACTTATCTTTCGGGTTATATGTTTATTATGGTTACCCGTACCTTGCACCTTGCACCTTGCACCTTGCACCTTGCACCTTGCACCTTGCACCCAGCACCCAGCACCTAGCACCCAACACCGTTCTTCGGCAACCTTCCTATATGTAATTCCTTCTGAGCCTTTGAGAGATCCTCAAAAAGAGGAAGATTTCTCATCTTCTCAACATCTTTTATCCTGTTCACATTCACAATCACAATATCTCCCATACCTTTTCCAAACTCACCTCTGAAATCATAAAAACCGGCCATAACAATAAGTTTGCCTTCGTTGATGAGATCTTTATATTTCTTGCAGGCTATATTCACCTGGTAATCGAGATTCTTTTCAATTATCTGTGTGTGAAGCTT
>CAZGDJ010000453.1:0-2050 GCA_964524635.1 uncultured Rikenella sp.
GACCCGTTTATCTATTGACTCAGCAACAAAAGATGTCAATGCACTCTTCTCATCCTTGCTGAGTGTAGAAGCCTCACCCGTTGTGCCCATTAGCACGATGTAATTGACACCTCCCTTAATAAGGTGTTCAATAATCCGTCCCATGGCAGCAAAGTCTATACTCGAGTCGTTCCTGAATGGTGTGACAACCGCCACACCTGTCCCTTTGAATTTCTTCGTCATTCTTTTAGTGTTCTTAATATATGTTGATTATTATGCCCTTGTTCCAGGGTTGCTGATCATTAAAAGATATATCAATACCTGCTCAATAAAAACAGCAGTATCAAACGGATGACCAGCCTGAATCATTAAATCATAGGGTGAATCATGCGATTCTCCGGTAATGTCCGGGCCTACCTTCATTGGCGAAAGTGAAAGCGCTGAGATGAACTTCAACGGAAACACTGATTTCGGATTAATGTCAATCAGAAGATCGTATTTAGTGGAAATAAACTTTGTCGCATCTTCAGATTTTGGAATAAAAGTCCATCCAAGATCGGTTTTTTTCAGGAATTTCATATATGTAAGTCCTGTCAACCTGTTGGAAACCGTTTTGCCCGGAACCCATGACAGCACCTCCACAGTCTTTCCTGACTCAGTCATCTGACGATTGAAAGTTGCAATATGCTTTAAATCATCTTCATCAGAAGAATCCCATAGAACCCCTATCCGGGCAACTTTCTTAAAATCAAAGTTCTGCTTCAGCCTTCTGACTGAGGTTGAACGACTATGCAGAATAGAATTCCCTACTCTTAATCTTATGCTTTTCAAAATTTCCATTATAAATACAAACCTAATATTTTTTAGATAATTCCAAGTTTTGGTTGTGATTCTTTTATCAGTTTAATTAGTTCTTCTTCATTTATTATAATTACTCCAAGTTTTTCTGCTTTCTCTCTTTTGGCAGGTCCCATATCACTTCCTGCAACAAGATATGAGGTTTTACCTGTTACAGAACTTGTTACCTTCCCTCCGTTTGATTCAATGAGAGTTTTCAGTTCTTCACGTGAGACTCCGTTAAAAGTACCGGTAATAACCAGTGTTTTCCCTGAAAGAACACCTTGAATAGCCTTTTGTCCGGTTGCTTTAAATTCCATGCCGGCTGCTTTAAGCCTTCTGATGATTTCTTTATTCTCTTCATCTATAAAATATTCCTTTACACTTGCAGCGATTTTAGGTCCTATTTCGGCAAGCCCTGTAAGTTCTTCCTCAGATGCAGCCATCAGTGCGTCAATGTCCGGAAAACCTGCTGCCAGTGTTTTTGCGGTAGTCTCTCCAACATGTCTGATCCCAAGTGCAAAAAGCTTCCGGTGGTATGGTGCCTCGAGTGATTTCTTCAGACCGGCAAGTATGTTGGATTCTGATTTATTCCCTAACCTTTCAAGAGCTGCTATCTGCCCAGGCTTAAGATCATAAAGATCTGCAATTGTACGGACCAGTCCCTTTGAGTAAAGAAGTTCAATAGTCTCCTCTCCCAGTCCTTCAATATCCAGAGCCTTTCGTGAAGCAAAATGAATAATCCTCCCTGTTATTTGTGGAGGACAATGCAGGTAATTAGGGCAGTAGTGGTTAGCTTCACCTTCAGCCCTTATCAATGCAGTGCCGCACTCAGGACAAACGTCTGGAAATTTTACAGCCTCTGACTTCTCAGAACGGCCGTTTAAATCAATCCCTGTAATCTTGGGTATTATCTCACCGCCTTTTTCAATAATAACATTATCACCATAATGGAGCCCCAGGAGCTCAATCTGATCATAATTATGGAGTGAGGCCCGTTTAACAGTGGTACCTGCAAGTAACACGGGTCTGAGATTGGCTACAGGCGTTATGTTGCCTGTGCGGCCAACCTGGTAATCAACTGAAACAAGACTGGTGACAGCCTGCTCTGCTGCGTACTTGTATGCTATTGCCCACCTTGGTGACTTTGCTGTACTGCCGAGCTCCTTCTGCGCTTGCAGTGAGTTGACTTTTACTACCACACCATCAGTATCATAGGGCAATTTCTTTCTTT
>CAZGDJ010000454.1:0-2039 GCA_964524635.1 uncultured Rikenella sp.
AAGCGAAAACCGCTCACTGACGATCGTCTCGCGCAAATTCTTAAAGAAAAATCATATAACATTGCTCGTCGCACCGTTGCCAAGTACCGCGAACAGCTGAACATACCGGTAGCCAGGCTCCGCAAAGAACTTTAAACCACATGAGAATTCTAAGCAAGATAATTTCCATTATTCTTCACCCGATGTTAATGCCCACAATTGGCATTTTCTCGATTTTTCATGCAGGCACACATCTTTCGTACCTCCCGTTTGAAGCCAGAAGAATAATTTACCTCACGGTATTTATTTCTACCTTCATTATGCCGCTTTCACTATTGCCTTTGTTTATTCAGCTGAAAATTATCAAGAATTTTCAGATGGAGAGTGCCCGTGAACGAATCTACCCGGTATTCATAACCGGTGTATTCTATTTTCTTGGATACATTTTATTAAATAAAATGGGTGCACCTGCCATTATCGGTAATTTCATCCTGGCATCCCTTATGGCAATTTTTATTGCTGTGGTAATTACTTTTTTCTGGAAAATAAGCATGCACATGATCGCTGTTGGAGGCGTAACCGGCGTAATGCTTGCACTGGCGTTGCATTACAATATCGACCTGGCCTTCTGGCTTTCCCTGTTAGTAATTGCATCAGGCATAATTGCTTCGGCTCGCTTACATCTGGGAGCACATAATCCTGCCCAAATTTACATTGGTTATATCTTAGGCCTGATTATTGTTTTTAGCAGCATTTGGATGTGATTATAGTCTCATCTCGTTTCCTGTCCATTAAACAATATCAAAGCCAATATCCTTGCCCATTTTTAAAATATCCTCAGTAGCATTTGTCAACTTCAGTTTCCATATTTCAAATTCCCTGCGTAAAGGGTAATCACCCCGTTGCTTTTCAAACAATTCAGGGTTAATTCTTAAGCGAATATCATCTTCAAAAACATTATAAGTTCTTAATATGGCTTCAGCAACCACCTGACAGGGTTGCAACTTCTTACAATCAATTGAAATAACAGTATTTTCAGGTTTAGGAACATTTGCAGCCACCCAATTATCCAATCCCAAACCAAAAAACCGACTGATACTCTGCACCGACATAGTTGTACCATTGGCCTTACCATCAGCTGAATACCCTGCAATATGGGGAGTGCCAATCCACACTTTACTCTGTAATTCCTTCGAAATTTCTGGTTCGTTTTCCCATACATCAAGAACAACCCTTGAGATAATTTTTTCTTCAAGCCCCTTTATTAAAGCCTTGGTACATGTGACTTCTCCGCGCGATGAATTAATAACAATAGCTCCAGGTTTTAGAAGTTGAAGTGCTCTATTATCAAACAAGTGCCATGTAGCATCAGGACTATCCATTGTAAGTGGTGTGTGAAAAGTCACAATATCCGACTCCCGTAAAAGAGAGTCAAAATCAGCAAATTCCGTTTCTTGCTCACAACGTTGTCGTGGCGGATCGTTGAGTAAAACACGCATTCCTAGAGTCCTCGCTAACTGAGCTATTTTTGATCCCACCATACCCACCCCTACAACACCAATAGTGGTTTTGCGGGGATTTAGGCCTTGCTTTATTAACAACGAAAGAACAGAGCCAATATATTGCCGTACCGAACCAGAGTTGCAACCCGGAGCATTCCGCCATTCAACTCCAGTTTTTTCAAGCCAGGGAATATCAAAATGATCTGTTCCAATGGTTGCTGTAACAACCATTTTTACTTTGGATCCTTCAAGTAATTGTGCATTGCATGCAGTGCGGGTTCTAACAATGAGTGCATCAGCATCCATAACTTCTTCCCTACTGATAGCGGCTCCAGAAAGATACTTTACTTCATCAGCAACCTTCTCAAGAACACCTTTTAGAAAAGGAATTTTATCGTCAGCAATAATCTTCATGATTTAGTTATTTGAATGTAAAAATAAGCTATTATACACCAATATTTGTATTGTGGAAGTCAATTTCATGATGATTAATACTTATTTACATTTTATACAGAACCCAATAACCATGTATTTCAGAGCATTTAATTAAAGAACCAA
>CAZGDJ010000455.1:0-2039 GCA_964524635.1 uncultured Rikenella sp.
GTTAAAATGCTATTTGAAAATGCCTCGTTTAAGCATACTCACCTCTTTGTCAGTGAGATGTCTCCATGAACCTCTCTGAAGATTCTTTTTTGTCAGACCCGCAAAGAAGACCCTGTCAAGCTTTTGGACACTGTATCCAAATTTCTCAAATATACGTCTTACGACACGGTTTTGTCCTGAATGTATTTCAACCCCGACCTGTGTCTTGTCTTCAGGTTCCGGATATGATCCGTACTTAGGATGCGTAAGTTTACCGGCCAGGTCACCGTCATTGGTAAGCAGTAAGACACCTGTGGTCGATTTATCAAGTCTGCCGACGGGGTAAATCCTTTCTTTCGTGGCATCTTTTACCAGGTCCAGAACAGTAAGCTTCGCATGAGGATCCTTGACTGTGGTTACATATCCTTTAGGTTTGTTCAGAAGTAAATAAACTTTTTTTCCTGGGACAAGTGATTTCCCCTGGTATTCAACCTTATCCGTCAGCTTTACTTTTATTCCAAGGTCTGTAACCTTCTTGCCGTTAACGTAAATTAGCCCACGGGATATAAGCTCATCAGCTTCACGCCTTGCGCATACACCGCTATTAGCTATATATTTATTCAGCCTGAAGAGCTCCTCTTCAACAGGCTTCTTAGTAGTCTTTGGTTTTAAGGGATTTTTCCTTCCTCCTGATCTGTTCTCCATCATTATTATTGTCAGCGTGCAAATTTACAACTATTTACCGGTATTCCCCTTTGATCTTTTTTGCACCTTTGTATCATAAAAACAGATTAAAATAATGGCACTCATAAAATCTATTTCAGGTATCAGGGGCACTATCGGCGGAGTGCCCGGGGAATCTCTTACGCCGCTTGATATAACAAGGTTCGCTTCAGCATACGGAACATGGCTGAAAAGGAGACATGGAGGCACTTTACGTGTGGTGACCGGAAGAGATGCCCGGGTCTCGGGAGAGATGGTTGCTATGCTTGTGAATGCATCATTACGCGGGCTGGGAATAAATGTGACTGACATCGGGCTGGCAACAACACCTACTGTTGAACTGGCTGTTACCGGCATGAAGGCTGACGGAGGAATAATAATGACTTCCAGCCATAATCCTGCTCAGTGGAACGCATTAAAACTGCTTAATGAGAGAGGAGAGTTTCTTGATGACAAAGACGGGCGTGAAGTTCTGGCTATCGCTGAAAAAGATGAATATGATTTTGCTGCTTTTGATCACCTGGGAGCTATGACAAGTGATGATAGGTGGAGTGAAAAACATATTCAATCTGTAATCAAAATGTCTCTGGTTGATATTGAGACAATCAGAAATGCCGGTTTTACCGTTGCTATTGATGCTGTTAATTCAGTGGGTGGTTTGATTATTCCCCGGCTGCTGAAAGCATTGGGAGTCAAAAAGGTAGTGGAGCTTTATTGTGAACCCACAGGAATATTCCCTCATAATCCTGAACCACTTCCTGAGCATCTGGGAGCTATTTCGTCACTTATAAGGGAAAAAGGTGCCGATGTCGGTTTTGTTGTTGATCCTGATGTTGACAGACTGGCAATAGTATGTGAAAATGGCACAATGTTTGGTGAAGAATACACGCTGGTTGCGGTATCTGATTTTGTGCTCAAAAACAAAAAAGGATCAACGGTTTCAAATATGTCATCTTCAAAAGCATTGAAGGACATAACCGAAAGACATGGGTGTACCTATAGTTCGGCTGCTGTGGGAGAAGTCAATGTTGTTAATGAGATGAAGCGCACAGGAGCTGTCATTGGTGGTGAGGGTAATGGCGGAGTAATATACCCGGAGCTGCATTACGGACGTGATGCACTTGTCGGGATAGCGCTTTTTCTGACTCATCTTGCAAAATCAAAGATGAAGTGCAGTGAATTAAGGCATACATATCCTGATTATTATATAGCAAAGAAGAAATTTGAAATATCACACGAGATTGAACTGCCTTCATTAAAAGGCACTTTTGAAAAAGAGTTTCCGCAGGCTGATATTGACATGCGTGACGGAATAAAAATTTCTATTCCCTCAGGCT
>CAZGDJ010000456.1:0-2031 GCA_964524635.1 uncultured Rikenella sp.
AATTATTTAGTAGCTTTTTTCTTGTTAGCAACAGTCTTCTTGCGGCCTTTGCGGGTGCGAGCATTGTTTTTTGTGCTCTGACCTCTCACCGGAAGTCCGATTCTGTGACGTATGCCACGATAGCATCCGATATCCATAAGGCGCTTAATGTTAAGCTGTGTCTCAGAGCGTAACTCCCCCTCAAGCTTATAATTCTCAGAAAGGATCTGACGAATAGCATTGATATTATCGTCATTCCATTCTTCTACCTTCATGTGTCTGTCAACACCTGCTTTGTCAAGCACTTTTTGAGCTGTGCTGCGCCCGATACCATAGATGTAAGTCAGGGCTATTTCTCCCTGCTTTTGTCTTGGTAAGTCTACACCATTTATACGTGCCATATACCTCTTTAAATTTGAAGTGCAAAGTTAATTAAAATTATCCCTGCCTCTGTTTGAACTTGGGATTTTTCTTGTTTATCACATACAAGCGACCATTCCTCCTGACAATCTTGCAGTCGGCAGAGCGCTTTTTAATCGACGATCTAACTTTCATTGCCGTTATATTTTCTATTTAAACCTAAATGTTATTCTACCTTTAGTAAGATCATATGGTGACATTTCAACCTTTACCTTGTCACCAGGCAGGATTTTAATATAATGCATCCTCATCTTGCCTGAGATATGGGCAGTTATTATATGCCCGTTTTCAAGTTTGACCCTGAACATTGCGTTCGAGAGTGCTTCGATGATTGTTCCATCAATCTCTATCGAAGGTTGTTTGGCCATATACTTACTTCTTTTTTAAAGTTTCTTCAATAAACTCAAATGTTGACAGCTGGTCAGGTTTTCCATCCCTCACTGCAACAGCGTATTCAAAGTGGGCTGACGGCTTTCCATCAGCGGTTTTTACAGTCCATCCATCTTTCAGGGTAAAAGTATTTTTGGTACCCATGTTTATCATCGGCTCAATGCAGATGACAACATTCCTTTCAAGTTTCGGACCTGTTCCCCTTCTTCCGTAGTTAGGGACTTCAGGGCCTTCATGCAGATGTCTTCCTATACCGTGTCCCACGAGGGTGCGCACTACAGAATAGCCTCCGCTTTCAGCCTTTGACTGTACAGCCCATGAGATGTCTCCAATCCGGTTCCCTGTTATTGCTTCCTTCACTCCCTCCTCGAGAGATGCCCTGGTAAATTCCATCAGGCGCAATATTTCAGGTTTTACTTCCCCGACAGCAAAAGTATAAGCGCTGTCGCCATAAAAGCCGTTGAGAATAACCCCGCAGTCAACTGACACAATATCACCATCTTTCAGGGTATATTCCGAAGGGAACCCATGTACCACCTCATCATTGACAGATGTGCAAAGCGTTGCCGGGAAGCCAGCGTACCCTTTAAAACCTGGCAGGGCACCGTGGTCGCGAATAAAAGTCTCCGCCACAGCGTCAAGCATCAGGGTTGTTACCCCGGGTTTAATATGGGAGGCTACTTCAGCAAGAGTCTTTGAGACCAGCAAATTGCTTTCCCTCAGTAGCTCTACTTCTGCATCCGTCTTAAGAAAAATCATCAAAGAACGTAAACCAAATTAAATTGCCGTTACGGCGCCGGTTCTGCCTTTTACGCGACCCGATTTCATCAGCCCGTCATAGTGGCGCATCAGAAGATGACTCTCTACCTGTTGAAGTGTATCAAGAACAACACCTACAAGTATGAGAAGCGATGTGCCTCCAAAGAACTGGGCAAAGTTACCGCTGACTCCGGCATTCACGGCAAAAGCAGGCAATATTGCCACTATAGCCAGAAATATTGAGCCAGGTAGAGTTATGCGTGACATTATAGTATCAATGAACTCAACGGTCTTACGCCCGGGTTTAATACCCGGTATAAAACCGCCATTCTTCTTCATGTCTTCTGCCATCTGCACCGGATTGATGGTGACAGCTGTATAGAAGTAGGTGAACACTATAATAAGAAGCGCAGTTATGAGATTATACCAGAATCCGTACATATTTGAAAAAGCCACGATAAACCCTGAACCGGTTTGCCTGAA
>CAZGDJ010000457.1:0-2029 GCA_964524635.1 uncultured Rikenella sp.
ACATTACGGTTGTTGTCATTGCGGCTCAGATGATATTGTCTTATGACCATCAGTCCGGAATACTCACCCGCAGCACCTGAATTTGGCTGAAATGATATAGCATCAAATCCTGTTATCTCTTTAAGGGCTTCTCCAAGCTCATCCATCAGCCTGTAATAACCCTGTGCCTGATCAACAGGCACAAAAGGGTGAATGCCGCCGAACTCAGGCCAGCTCATTGCAAACATTGATGTGGCAGGGTTGAGCTTCATAGTGCACGATCCCAGAGGTATCATACCGTTGGCAAGTGAAAAATCCTTACGTTCAAGCATCTTGATATACCTCATCATGTCAGTCTCACTGTGGTAGCTGTTAAAAGCCTTCTCCTGCAAGAACAAAGATGTCCGGAGTAACTTCTTTTCGATACAAAGACAATCGCACAATGAGGTTACTTTTTCAGCTTTCTTTCCTGCAGCCTCGGCAAAAATGCTTATCACAGAGTTAATCTCATCAAGTGTAGTCACTTCGTCTGTACTGATACTAACGCAGTTGGCACATGGATACCAGAAGTTTATCCCTTTTGAAAGAGCTATCTTCTGAATCATATCTGAGGTTACTCCGGTCACTGCCACCACCCTGATCGTATCAAAAAACTGGTCATGCTTTATTGTATAACCCAGATCTTTAAGTGCTTTTGAAAGGGTGCAGGCTGAGGAGAAGATATGCATTGCAATTCTCTTAATACCTTCTGGTCCATGATACTGGGCAAACATGCCTGACATGGTTGCCAGCAAAGCCTGGGCAGTGCAAATGTTGGATGTTGCTCTCTCACGCTTAATATGTTGCTCACGAGTCTGAAGAGCCATACGGAGGGCCTGGTTTCCCTGGGCATCAATTGACACTCCGATTATACGACCCGGCATACTTCGTTTTAACTCATCCCTGGTTGCAAAGAACCCGGCGTGGGGTCCACCATAACTCATTGGAAGACCAAAGCGCTGGTTAGAACCGAAAACAATATCCGCACCCCATTCACCGGGAGGTGTCAGTATTGCGAGACTCATAAGGTCAACACCCACACCTGCCAAAGCACCTGCAGCATGTACCTTTTCAACCATATCGCTATAGTCACGTACTTCACCACAGGCAGCGGGGTATTGAACAAGAACCCCAAAGACAGAAGCATCAGGTTCAAAATCGCGGTAACTCATATACTGAATATCAATGCCAAGCGGGGCGGCCCTGGTAATCAGGACATCTCTTGTTTGCCTGAATATTTCATCATCCACCAGGAATCTGACAGCTCCTGCTTTAACCTTTTCTCTTGACCGGGCATTAAGCATCATTATCATTGCTTCTGCTGCCGAGGTTGCTTCATCGAGAAGTGAAGCGTTGGCTATCTCCATGCCTGTAAGGCTTGTAATCATTGTCTGATAATTCAGAAGTGCTTCAAGTCTTCCCTGTGAAATCTCTGCCTGATACGGGGTGTAAGAAGTATACCATGCAGGATTCTCAAGCACATTGCGTATAACCACAGATAATGGAGCGACGCCATAATATCCCTGACCAATAAATGACCTGTATTGTTTGTTGCAGCTTCCTAAAACCCTGAGATGATTTAAGTATTCATATTCATTCATTGCCTGAGGCAGATTCATCGGTTTATCCAGTTTTATGGAAGCCGGTACAGTCTCGTCAATAAGTTGGTCGACTGATTTTACACCTATTGTCTTGCACATTTCTGCTGTCTCACCTATGCGTGGGCCTATGTGACGGTCAACAAACTGATCAAATGACATATTTAATAGT
The DNA here is from genome assembly GCA_964524635.1 of uncultured Rikenella sp. GTDB lineage: Bacteria > Bacteroidota > Bacteroidia > Bacteroidales > VadinHA17 > SR-FBR-E99. Next base: position 1,789 of record CAZGDJ010000457.1, read on the forward strand.
ATTTAGTTTTTCATGCTTATTAGGATGCCGCGAAAATAGTACAATGCTGAAAAAAAAATAAGCACAAAAATCATGTTTCAGTTGAAAAAAGGATTGGTCCTTATCTCCTCCCTGACGGTAGTCTCAGGTCCATGTCCCGGATAAACAAAGGTATCAGGAGGTAGTTTAAAGATCCTTTCGCTTATGCTTTTCATCAGGGTGTGATGATCACCACCGGGAAGATCTGTGCGACCTATACTTC
>CAZGDJ010000458.1:0-1998 GCA_964524635.1 uncultured Rikenella sp.
CTCGTTGATACCGGCAGCAATTCCCATTGCGTCGCGCATAAAGTAGCGCGTTCCGAGTTCCCCATAAATATGCGGACCGTACCAATAGTTCCATTCATCCATACATATGCGAATATCTTTGCCTTCAAGAGCGGGGATCTCCTTGCGGTACAGTCTATGGGCTTCAGCCTTCTCCCTGATTGCATCCGGTATTTTTTTCACATGCGTCATCAAACCTCCCCCGTTCCAGTCATTGCAGTAAAAATGTTCACTTATCAAATCCATGCTTTCTGAGCAGTTCGCCAGCACCATCCGGTCCCAGTCACCCAGATCACCAACAGCGATTAGTTTGATATCAGGGTCGGCCGACCTCATTGCATCAGCAAATGCATTATGTTTGGCAACGAAATCGTTTGTTGACATATGCCCCAGCTGCCAGTCACCATACATCTCGTTTCCTATTGACCACCATTTTACCTTCCAGGGATCTTTGTCACCGTTTGCTGCTCTTAGTTTTCCCATCGGGGTATCAGAGGCACCATTACAGTACTCAACCTCCTCGCGGGCCTGTTTTGAGTCACCCAGCCCGGCATTGACAGCAATATAGGGTTCAGTGCCAAGAAGTTTACAGAATGTCATAAACTCATGTATTCCGACATCATTATGTTCCACTCCCTGCCAGGCAGGGTTTTTTCTTGGGGGTCTCTTGTCTCTTTCTCCTATACCGTCCTTCCAGTTATATCCACTGACGAAATTACCACCTGGCCAACGATATACAGGTGAATTTAACTCTCTCAGAAGAGAGATGACATCTGACCTGAAACCTTCAATATTATCTGAAGGCATCAGACTTATTGTTCCTACCCAAATTTTCCCGCTGCCTGTTGGTTCAATCTCAAGAGAGGCATTATGAGTCATCTTACCGGAATGAAACTTAAGAGGATAGGAAACATAATTTCCTGAAATATTGCTTATTGCAACAGTCTCTGATTTTTCTCCCCACTTTAAAGTAATGTTGACTGTATAAATACCCTGCGTTGCTTTAAGAATAATGCGGCCAACATAATCAAGATCAGACTTCAGGCCAAGTCCTGATTGTTGAAGTGAAACAGAACCCTGATGACCGGCAACGAGAACAGGCGTTTTGTCACCGACAAAAGGAGAGTTCCTGTCAACAGAGAAAAGCTCTTCTTTTCCATTGATATGCCATGGTGATTGTCTTTCACCAGGGGTATACCAGAACTTGCGGTCCTCGAGCATTTCGGCCCAGATTCCTCCATAAATGCATCTGCCAAGGTGTTCAATGAACTGTCCGTAAATATATTCAGACATCGGTTCCTTTGTCCCTGCCAGGTCTATTGCCACAGATGGCTTCGGATTTTCAGATGAAATGAGCACAAGAGACATATCATCAAACCATGCCCTTCCTGTTGCGCTTCCTTCAACATTCATCATACATGACAGAATTGATGAATCATCATTCCTGGTTTCAAATTCAAAGCTTATTTCAGTCCAGTCATTTGTACCAGTAATTCCCTGGAAGGGCACATCGATAACGTCAAAGCTGAAACCCGCTCCCTTGCCCTCTTTAACTGACAGATTTTCAGTTCTTACCCACCCTGAGAACCTGTATTTTGACCATGGTTTCAACTGAACCTTCGTCGTCCATCTTCCTGCAGCTGGTTTGTCGGAGTATAATAAAAGGCTTTTCTTCCCTTCGTGGCTTATATAATCATAAGTTGCTATTATATCTCGTGACCTTGATTCTGCATTCCAGCCTTTTAGTGAAACAGATGTGCTGCTTTCTTCGGCTGAAGGATCAGGGATGGTGTTCTGTGAGATCTGTCTGTTGTTACTGCTGCACGAGCAGAATAACAATACGGCAATCAGCTGACTAATAATGTTTTTCATATTCATAATCACTTCAGTTTTTATGGTGTGAAAAATCAGGAAAAAATGAAGTTTATAATAACAATAACCGTTTTGAAATCAATCACCTGAGTCTGCTGAGACTGCACT
>CAZGDJ010000459.1:0-1960 GCA_964524635.1 uncultured Rikenella sp.
GCAACTGCATTACCATCTCTGAATCAGATGAGGATAATCCGGAAGTGGGCTCATCAGCAAACAATACTGCCGGCTCCCTCATTAGCTCAAGACCTATGTTCAGCCTCTTCCTCTGACCCCCGCTTATCTTCTTATTTAAAGGATCACCAACAAGAAGGTCCCTTATTTCATAAAGATCCAGTTGTCTGAGAACTGATTCAACTACTTCTTTAAGCTTATCTTCATCATAATCACTGAAAGTCAGTCTTGCATTGAAATAAAGGTTCTGATATGCCGTGAGCTCTTCAATGAGAAGGTCATCCTGGGGTACATAGCCTATTAGACCCGTAAGTTCCCTTGATTCATAATGAAGATCATAGCCGTTTATGAAAACGGAGCCATTTTCAGGCTTCAGCTTTCCGTTCATTATGTTCAGAAGGGTACTTTTTCCTACACCGCTGCCTCCCATTATTCCTACCATGTTCCCTGACTTTACCTGGAAGCTCAGTGGCTGAATTCCGAGATCGGAATTTTTAAAGTGATATTCAATATCTTGCCCCTCGTATATTATGCTCTCAATAAAGTTATCATGAATAAATTTCCTGAAAACGGAAGTATAGTATATCGGAGACATGCCCTGCCCTCTGATATTAACCCCCGGGTCCAGAAGGAAGGGCCTCAGAGGAACAATATTACGACCCCTGAAATGTATTTGTACTTTACCATCATAAATAAAAAGAAGGTGTCCGGTGCTCTCAATGAAAAGGAAGTAAATTGTGCCCTTCAGACCCTTAACCACCATATGGTGCCAGTCATGATAGCTGGAATATTTGGAAGCTGCTTCACCTATATTGGTCTCACCTTCAATTACAAGGACTTCACCGGGAGAGATACTGTCAAGCCTCATCCCAAGCATAAACGCTGATATGTTGGTAATCTCTTTTTCTGCAATATTAAATGTCCTTGATACAATGTTTACTATTGAAGCTTCCTGCTCAGATATGATACCATCCTCATAGACAAACTCCAGTAGCTGAAGAAAGACAATCATCCGCTCATCCCTGAAGAGGCCTTTCTTGATCTGTCTGCATATGTTTGTGATCTGAAAAGATATAAGAGAACTCTCATCAGAAAGTTCTCCTTCGTTAACAGTCTTTAGCTCTTTATCATAAAACGAGAGATTGGTCTCATAAAGCTTGAAGTACTCCTCCTCCAGTTCCTGATTGAGATACCTGCGAAGATAATGGCGAAGTATCTTCTTGCCCCTGCCAGTGACACCCGCGGGGTTGACAGTAGAAATGATTGCAAAAATATGTATCAGAGCATGTAATACCGATTCTCTCATATCTTTAAAAAAAAGACCGCAAAATTTCTATTTGCGGTCTTGCTGAGTTTCATCTGTTTATTTTATCAGCGTTGACCTGACCTGGCCTACAGCTTTTTTAAGATCTTCAATGTTCTGCATGGTGAGGCTGGTACCCAGTGTAGCATATACATCCCTCACAGGTTGCAAGCCCTTTAGAAACTGATCAACAAGTGGGTCATCAGAATGCTTTTTGGATATCTCTTCAAACATCTCAAATGATTCCTTCTGTTCAAGCAGGGTAGCTTCAAAACCGGTTATATGAGCGCCTATTTCTGACACATGTGTGGTAAGGTACATGCCTTCTACCCACGAACCTCCAACCATCAATAATGCCAGATTCCCCTGTCCGGCATCTGTCATGTAGGAGTATGTCTTGTCAAAGGCTCCTGTCAGAATGGTAACCAGAGTATCCCTGTTATCAAAGTTGTCTTTAATAATAGTATAGAGTGATTCATCATATATCTTTGAGAGGTTCAGATCATTGGCCATGGTGCGCATGGTTTCCATATAATCAATGACATCCTGTTGCATGTTGTATACTGTTGCATAACTGAGATCTGCACCGTAAATACCCATGTTCACTGCCCTGCTGTAGCTAGAAACATAATTCTTACC
>CAZGDJ010000460.1:0-467 GCA_964524635.1 uncultured Rikenella sp.
GACTGGGAGCGGTTCATGGCCTGGCCGGTTCAATAGGAGGCTTGTTTGATATTCCTCATGGAGTGGTTTGCGGTACATTGATGGCGTCTGTTAATAAGGTAAATATCAGGATATTGCGTAAAACCCCTGGCAGCAGTGAAACGCTAAGAAAATATGTTGATCTTGGTAAAATCTTCATTGATGAAGAAGGAAAGCCTGATGACTTTTATATCGACGCATTTGTTGATTTCCTTTGCAAAATCACAGATGATTTTCACCTGCCGGGTCTGGCAAAGTACGGAATCAGTAAGCAGGATGTAGCATTGATATGTGAAACGACAGACAATAAAAACAATCCGGTTAAGCTGACAAAGGATAATCTTGCGGAGATAGTTGAGAGCAGGATTTGAATATGAACAAGCAATGGGGAATGAATGTTTTCAGAGTGTTTTGCCCCCTTCCCAACCCCCGCTAAAGCGCGGCAGGCC
>CAZGDJ010000460.1:477-1955 GCA_964524635.1 uncultured Rikenella sp.
GATAATCTTACTGAGATATTGGAAAGCAGAATTTGATTTAAGAACAAGGATTAACGAATTAAGAATAACGAAGAAATATACCTTCAGAAATCATCATTCCTTGTTCGAAATTCGTAATTCTATCATCCCCTCCCCCCGGTAAGGGAAACTAGAAAAGGGGTAATAGTGTTCTGATAATGAGTCTTAAACTATGAACTTTGCGTATTTCAGGTTTTACGAAGAGTTGAATGATTTTCTTCCTGCCGGAAAGAAGAAAACGGAGTTTACTCATAGATTCGATGAGCGTCAGTCAGTGAAAGATATAATAGAATCATTGGGTGTGCCTCATGTGGAAGTTGACCTGATACTTGTGAACTCAGTTTCTGTCGAGTTTTCACACAGGTTACAAAATGGAGACAGGGTTTCAGTTTACCCTGTATTTGAGGGAATAGATATAACTGGTTTCACCAGGCTAAGAGCTGAGCCATTGCGTCAGGTCAGATTCATATTGGATGTACACCTGGGAAAACTGGCCAAATACCTCAGATTGTGCGGATTTGACACAATATTCAGCACATTATATGAAGACCGTGAGTTAATAGATATAGCTGCCAATGAGAAAAGGATAATCCTGACTTGCGACAGAGGTTTATTAAAAAACAAGAAAGTCACGCATGGTTACTGGATCAGATCGCAGAAAAATGCAGAACAACTGAGGGATGTAATTCACAGGTTTGACCTTAAAGAAAAGATCTCGTTATTTACCCGGTGCCTTAAGTGTAACAGTCTGACAATAAAAGTCAAAAAAGAGAAAATAATTGACAGATTACAGGCTAATACTATCAGGTATTTCGGTGATTTTAAAATATGTCCCGGATGCGGCAGGATCTACTGGAACGGATCTCATTATGACAACATGAAGAAAATAATTGAAAAAATTTGCAGCCAATAGCATAAGTCATCAGTCATTCTATTTAAATTTATGACTTCATCTGCGATAACGAAAAAAAATACGCAAATGCCTTTCCTGCTTTAATATTGTGGCATGTATAACAACAGGATTAATTTTAAGTGTAAGAAATTACCAACCTTATAATTCAATTTTATGAAATCCAGTTTATCAGAGGAGACCTTAAAGATCCTTGAGAAAATTTCACAAGACAGGCCAAGAACAAACATGTTGAGGAAGCCTGAGCAAAGAGCACTTGCTTTTTTGGTGCAGAGAATTCCTCAGTGGGTGACATCCGATATGCTTACACTTTTTGGCTTCATTGGCAGCCTGATTGTTTTGCTGAGTTTTCTTCTGGCTACTTACATCAGCCGGACCTTTTTACTTTTAGGAATACTTGGTTTTGCAATGAACTGGTTTGGAGATTCACTTGACGGACGGCTTGCAATCTATCGTGGCCGGTCACGAAAATGGTACGGCTTCTCTCTCGACCTCACTGCTGACTGGCTTACTACAATACTTATCGGTTGCGGTTACATGATTTATGCGG
>CAZGDJ010000461.1:0-1948 GCA_964524635.1 uncultured Rikenella sp.
TTACAAGTTCAAACGCAGCGAGCCTGAAATAGTGGTCTTTAGGCTGGACTACAAATTAACCACAGACAAAGATTATCAGGAATACCTGGCCATATTCAAAGACGCAGGCTGGGAATTATTCGCCACCTTCTCAAACTGGCAATATTTTAAAACCACTCCGGAAAATAATGATATACCCGAGATATACAATTCAGGTAAAGCTAAAGCCCAAAAATATCGCCGCCTATTGTTCGGACTACTTCCGGTTGTGCCTTTCTGTTTGCTGATGATCAACCCCATTTTCCGTTATGTTGATTCAGATATGTCCAGCTTTTTGACTGGTTTCATGACCGCGATAAAGATAATCACGGGTATCATTTTACTCTTCTTGATGTTTGCAGTCTTCAAAATTATCACAAAAATCAGAATTCTTGAATCTGAAAGTAAGGAATAAACTATGAGCACCGAAAATAATTACGTCACAAAAATTTATTTGAAAGTGTTTCTTCTCTGGCAGGATGAAGATGAAGAAAAGTGGTTGGAGACAATGTCGGCTAAAGGCTGGCAGCTTGTCTCCGTAATTCCATTCTTTTATACGTTTCAAAAGGTATCGTCTAAACATATCGTCATTAGGCTTGACTACAAAAACTCCTGGGATAAGGACTATCAGGAGTATCTATCCGTTTTCAGCGATGCAGGTTGGTCGCTTCTGACCAAACTTGGGAACTGGCATTATTTCAGCATCAATCCTCAAAACGGGTCTGTTCCTGAGATCTATAACTCGAACCGAGCCAAAGCTCATAAATACCGTAGAATATTGATTGGGTTGGCGCCACTCCTTTTGTTGTTTTTTGGCCAACTCCCTCGCGCCCTTCATTCTGACAGTCAAACCATTGATTCTGGTTTAGATATTGTCATAAAGGGGTTATGTCTTTTCACATCAATGCTCTTTCTCTATTCATTCTTGAGAGTTTGCATTAAACTGATACAGTTGAATACTAATAATAAGGAATAAATGTTCGGACGATTTAACATCATCTGACTTTGAGTGTAAAAATGAGAAACCAGCAAATCAAAAAAGTAAATCGAGTGTTCTTTTCAGGTCAAGACGCAGATAAACGAAAGTGGCTTGAGCAAATGGCTGCCGAGGGCTGGCATCTCATTTCGGTAAATTCAATTGTGTTTACGTTCCAAAGAGTTTCATCTGTATTGAATGAAAATCAACACTCTTTTAAATCCCTCCTGGGGAAAGATTTCCAGAGATCCATGCCGCTTTATCAAGAGTCAAATGAAGAAGGATATGCTCTGCTGCCTGAACGAAGAGCCGATAAAATCAATTTCACTCCATCATTACTACCTGTGTTGGTAGACAGCAAAAATGGCAACATGACAAAAAGACACACATACCAGTCTGGCGCATTGGCAATTATCTTTTTGCTGATTGTATTATCAACAAAAGCCGCCCTTTTTTCAACCGGGGACTTAGTGTCACTCTTCAAACTGCACTTTGTGACAAACGTTTTGTATATCGGGTTTTGCATAACCCTTGCGGGTACAATACTTTTAAAGAGTTTATTAAAATCTACCTCTGCTGAACAAAAAAAATAAACACTAATATATAAATGAATTTACAAAGAGGCTTATTAATCAGATTAATCTAATTAATAAGCCTCTTTTCTGACAATCATACCCTTATTTACGACAAACCTCCTATTGACTTGCCCTCTCAAAGGCGATACTCTTAATTTGTATCAGCTAATGGTGGAGGGAAAATTTGCAGGTTATGGGTTACATCACTGCGCATTTCGGCGGACACGGAACCGGTGTGTCCGTTTATGTTTTAACTTCCAACACCTTTTTTGAAATCCATCTTTAATACTATTAATTGAGGAGAGATGTGAATGGCAAATCAGATTAATGCATTTGAAATGGCGCAAAGGCAGTTTGATCATGTTGCAGAATTGCTCAA
>CAZGDJ010000462.1:0-1945 GCA_964524635.1 uncultured Rikenella sp.
CCAAAAACAATTGTACGCCTGAATCCAAATATCTCATTAAAAATTCTGTCACCTCTGGCATCAATATTCTATTTCCTTTTTTATCCACTGAGTAAATTCAGTCTCTGGCTTGCCAATATCCTTATGAGAATCTTTTTCAGGATAAAGCCTGAACGAAAAGAACAGGAGAACAAGATCTTTAATCGCATTGATCTTGATCATTTTGTAAATGATTTTGTGGAAACAGATGAGGAGAAAGAGGAAGAAAGCAGCAGCATTAAGATTTTCCAGAACGCCCTGGATTTTTCACAGGTCAAAGCACGTGACTGCATGATACCAAGGACAGAAATAGTGGCATTAAGTGCCTCTGCTACTGTTGAGGAACTAAGGCAAAAATTCATTGAGTCAGGCTATTCGAAGATACTTTTCTACGGAGACAGTATAGACAATATGGTTGGATACTATGAATTGAAAGATGTTTTAAAAGATCCTGTTGATATCCCCTCCGGCATGCGCAAATTGCCCGTGGTGCCTGAGACAATGACAGCCAATAAGATATTAAAATTGCTGTCAGCAGAAAAGAAAAGTATTGCCCTGGTTGTTGACGAGTTTGGAGGTACCTCAGGTATTGTTACTATTGAGGATATCCTTGAAGAAATAGTCGGCGACATAGAAGATGAACATGACACAAGCGATTTTGTAGAGAAGAAGATCAGTGAGAAAGAATATATTCTTTCAGGAAGACTTGATATTGATTATCTGAATGAAGAATATGGTATGAATCTCCCTGAAAATGATGAGTACAAAACTCTCGCCGGTCTGATTTTATTTACGAATGGAAATATCCCAAGGCAACAGGAGACAATTCGTGTTGGAAAATATGTCTTTACTGTTCTGAAAGGTTCATCAACCCGGATTGAATTACTAAAGCTTAAGTCAGATTAAAGTGACTTACCAGTTCCACTGCTTTTTTTGCTTATTGTACTCTTTAGCTGCGAACATCAGCTTTTTATACCATTCACGCCCAAAAAACCGTATCAGAGGCTCTTTAAGGAATATATATAAATATGTTTTATCTCTTTCTCCTGCAGTAACGGCAGGTCGGCAGATCGGCCATTCTTCATAGTTCACGGCCCTGAAGTCGGTAAAGTTCTTTACCCTTATCGGGAAGAGATGACATGAGACAGGCTTTTTGAATTTTGTTGCACCAGAATAATAGGCTTTTTCAATGCCGCATCTGAATACTCCGTTCTCAACTATTGTGTACGCACACTCTTCATTACCAATGAGAGGTGTGACAGTGTCCCCTTCAATATCCGTCATGCTGGTCCCCTTTTCTTCAATAGCACTTATACCCTCAGCTCTCAGAAAAGGTTTGATCTGTAGCCAGGTTTTCTCAAGTATCAGTGCTTCATCAGGCTGCAGCGGAGCACCAGAGTCACCATACCGGCAACAGCATCCCTGACATGCCTGAAGATCACAGGTGAATTTCTGCTCTACTACCGACAATGAAACTATTGTGTCATCTATCTGGAACATATGAACTAAACAAGTGGCTTGCCTGTCATCTCCGCCGGAGCAGGAATTCCCAGCATGGCAAGAATGGTCGGTGCAACGTCAGCCAGGATGCCATTATTTACTTTCTTATACCTTTCACTCACAAGATAAACAGGGACAGGATTCAGAGAGTGAGCTGTATTTGGTGACCCGTCAGCATTAACTGCGAAATCGGCATTGCCGTGATCAGCAATTATTATTACTTCATATCCATTTTTCTTTGCTGCATCAACAACCTGCCCGACACATTCATCAACAGTGCTGACTGCCTTCTCAATGGCGGGATATATACCGGTGTGGCCCACCATGTCTCCATTTGCAAAATTCAGGCAAATAAAATCGTACTTGCACTTACCTATGGCTTCAATGACAGCATCCTTAACCTTATATGCACTCATCTCAGGCTGAA
>CAZGDJ010000463.1:0-1944 GCA_964524635.1 uncultured Rikenella sp.
CAACCTTTTCAGTTTGCAATTTCACAGGAGGTTTATCTTACTCCTGCAAACAGTGGATTTATTATTAAGGAATCAGGTGAATCGGTGTGGATAATGCCGGTTACTTCAAAGGAAGCATTTTCCTTGAATGTAATATTTGAACCATTCAATATTCCTGACGGAGCTTACATATATATCTATGATGAGAATCATAAGATAATCAGAGGCGCCTTTACAAACAGAAGCGGCGGTAATAACGGTGTACTGCCCTTGTTACCCGTCCCGGGCGACAAAATGATAATTGAATGTCATTTCCCGGGTAAGAGTATTCCTGAAAATGCAATTGCAGTAAAACGGATATCACATGATTTTGCCGGTTTCTTTGGTCTGGTAGATGATAAAGACGAAAATTTCAGCCGCTCTGGTATATGCCAGAAAGATATTTTATGCCAATCCGGACCTAGTTATCAGGTCAATTCAAACGCAGTCTGCAGGTTGCTAATAAATGGCAGTACCCTCTGTACAGGTGTCCTGATTAACAAAGAAGGCAAGGATTTCAAGCCTTACGTCCTGACAGCAAATCATTGCATTTATGATAATACTCGTGCAGCCAATGCAATCTATCTTTTCAATTATAAAAGTCCCTGGTGTGGCGGTCCTGACCAATATAATGTGCATTCAATAACCGGATCGGTCTTAAGGGCTGAAAATGCAAATATTGACTTTTCACTTGTTGAACTTTCAGAATTTCCCTCGATTGTTTTCAGGCCATATTTTGCAGGTTGGGACATTACTCCTACTATCCCGACAAATACATACGTTATCCATCATCCAGAGGGTGATGTAATGAAGATCTCAAGAGATTATGATGCTCCTTTTCAGGAGTCTTTCCCAACTGGTGAATATAAAGAAAACAGTTTCTGGTCGATACATAGGTGGGATGAGGGGACTACAGAGGGAGGGTCTTCAGGCTGCCCGTTGTTTGACCAGAATAACAGAGTAAGGGGCACACTTACAGGTGGCGCGGCTGATTGCAGTTTACCTATTGCAGATTATTTTGCCATGCTCAGCGTTATGTTCAACATTTCTGAAGATCCGTCCAAAAACCTGAAATCGTGGCTGGATCCATCCGGATCAGGTTTAACTATTTTAAACGGACGTGATCCTTATGCCTATAATCTCCAGGAATCAGATACATTAGGCAATCTTACTGAAAATGACCAGGTTCTTGTTGATCAATATCAGTACCCTGCTTCTGGGTATTCTACCGGAATCAATAGCGACTTGCTAAAAATGTACGCTGAATATATACCTTTTTCCGGGCAGGGAGAAGTTGCATGGGTTTATCTCAATGTAGGCAAGTTATCATATGGTTCAAGCTCCGATTCTGTCAGAGTATTACTTTGGAACGGTGGCAACGAACCGGGAGCGGTGCTTGCCTCAAAACCAATAAGACTGGAAAGTGTGCTTGAGGATACTGTTCTTGAGGTTGATTTTGGAAGAACTATTGAGGCAACGGGTCCTTTTTATGTAGGATACCAGGTCTATAATGGTGACTCAAAACAGTTTGCAGTCAAGCATTCAGAGCCTTTTACTGTTGAGAGTCTGAATACTGCATGGTTTAATGATGGCATTGAATGGAAGCCTTTTACAGAACACCCTACATTCCCAATGGCTACATCGCTTGATATTAAAGTGATTATGGTTAAAAATTCCGTTTTGTACCCCGAATACTACGTGCCTCCATCAGAAAAAACCTTAATAGTTTATCCAAATCCATTTACTGAGAGCATTTCATTTAGAATAGACTCTAAAGTCGTAGTAAATAGTAATCTTACTATATACAATAATGCCGGAAATGTGGTAAGTGCAACTCAGTACAAAAATATTTTTCCGGGAATTCTGACCATGGATCTTTCATTTCTGGCCGAAGGGATCTATCATTTTAAACTGGTCAATGATTCT
>CAZGDJ010000464.1:0-1938 GCA_964524635.1 uncultured Rikenella sp.
TTGCAGGTATTTATATTCAACCTGAACTTCTGCTTGCTACCGCAAACAACACTCTTACCTATGCAGGTACTATTGATGGCGTAGATGTTGAAAAGGAAATTGCTCAAAAGTTCACCAAAATCAACATTCCTCTTATGGTTGGCTTTAAAGTGGCTTTCCTGAGAGTAAATGCCGGTCCGGCAGCTTCTATACTTATTAGTAATCCGAAAGAAATTGCTGATGCTGCTACCTACAAGAGAGCCACTTTCGGATATCAGGCTGGACTGGGAGTTGATCTCCTTAAAAAGATGACAATAGATGTTCGTTATGAAGGAAACCTGAACCAGTTCGGCGATGAAATAACTGTCGGCGGTCATACATTCCCTCTTGATGACAGAAGCGGATCATTACTGATACATGTAGGTCTGATTTTCTAAGAGTTAATCACATATTTGAAACTCTCCCGCTGTTTAACGGGAGAGTTTTTTTATTTTTACATGTAGAGGCAAATTCAATACCATGTTTTCACCTGGCAATAGCATAACTATAATTGAGGGAATACTGGCAGTATTATATATAATAACCGTAGTATCTATCTGTCTTATGATAGTTTACGAGAACAGAAATCCCTTCAAAACTCAGTCATGGCTGCTGGTGATAATATTTGTTCCCTTTGCTGGCATCTTTTTGTATTTTGTATTTGGAAGGAACTATCGCAAACAAAAGATATACAGCAAGAAAAGTGTTACAGATAGTGAAAGGCTATCTGAGAAAGCTGATAATCAGATGATTTCGTTAGGGCGGGAGATTGAGGGTGAAAGTATGGCTCTGCAGTCAAAAGCTCACCTCATGCGTCTGATGTTCAGTAATAACAGATCTGTTATTACTCTTGACAATTCAGTAAAACTTTTGATAGATGGCATTCAGGCCTTTCCTGAAATGATTAAAGCTATAGAGGGAGCGAAAAAGTACATTCATCTGGAGTTTTATCGTATTGAACCTGATGTTCTGGGAACCAGGTTTAAAGAGTTGCTGAAAAAGAAAGCTTCAGAAGGTATCACGGTGAGAGTTATTTATGATGATGTCGGGAGCTGGAATATAGGTAAGGCATATCTTAAGGAGACGAGAGCTTCGGGCGTTCATATATACCCTTTTATGCCGGTGCGTTTCCCAAGTTTTTCAAGCAAGATTAACTATCGTAACCACAGGAAGATACTTGTGGTTGACGGTGAAGTCGGTTTTGTTGGTGGCCTCAATATTGCGGATAAATACCTTGATGGATTGAAAGACCTTGGACCATGGAGGGATACGCACCTCAGGCTTATCGGAGAATCGGTGTCTGCAATTGACAGCGTATTCCTTTCTGACTGGAACTTCGTCAGTGACGAAAACCTTAACATCTCCGGTGATGCTTCCGGATACCTGAAAACAGGTAACCGCTGTCTCGTACAGGTGGCTTCAAGCGGTCCGGATACTGATTGGGCAACAATTTTACAGGTATATTTCGCTGCTATTGCAACGGCTCAATCCTCTATATATTTTACTTCTCCTTACTTCAGTCCTGATGAAAGCCTCCTGACAGCATTAAAAACTGCTGCCCTGAGCGGCGTTGATATCCGGATGATTTTTCCGCGTAAATCAGATTCTGTCATGGCTGATTGGAACACGAGATCTTATATAGCAGAACTTCTTGATGCCGGAGTCAGGATATTCCTTTATGATAAAGGATTTATTCATTCAAAGTATTTGCTCGTTGATGAAGTATTCTCATCAGTTGGTTCTCCAAACGTTGATGTCAGAAGCTTTGACCTGGATTTTGAAGTCACAGCACTCATTTACAATGAAGACTTTGCCTCTGAACTGCGGAAACTCTTCTTCGAAGATCTCAAAAGTTGCAGGGAGATATTGCCAGTTGAGTGGGAGAACAGAAGGAAGAGTGATAAACATAAAGAATCATTG
>CAZGDJ010000465.1:0-1925 GCA_964524635.1 uncultured Rikenella sp.
TTGGTGACATTCCGTATCGCCTGGCAGGTGTGATAACCAGTATTACCAGTGCCACATATGGCAATTTATACCTGAGAGATTTCTCAGGTGAGATCCTTGTATATGGTATTAAGGATTTCACTACCTTAGGTTTAAAAGTGGGTGACATCATCACAATTGTCGGAAAACGTGCCGCATATGGTGGAAATCCACAAGTAGGCTCTGCTGTATTGGAAAGCTTTATTCCTGTAACACCGGCAACCATTGCAGAGGTGCTTACTAAACCTGACAATGCCAGTACATACTTTATGGTAACCGGCGAAATTACATTGATTGATAATGCGGATAACGGTAATCTTTATTTGAAAGACGGCGACAGTGAAATCTACGTGTATCGCTGTTTACCGGGTTATGGTGCAACTGGCGACGCCAGAAAATACTTGTTGGCTGACAAAGGGATTGAAGTGGGGGACGAACTGACGGTTATTGCACCGAAGGTTTCTTATAACGGAAGCCCTCAGCTTTCAAATAGTATTTATTTCAGCCACACAAGTGCGAAGTAAGTAATACGAAACTTAATACCATAAGTAATGTGACACGCAGCATAAGTTGCGTGAGAGATAATAAAAGGGGCTGCCTCAAAGCGAGGCAGCTTTCTTTTTTATCAGCGTGCCGGGCGTGATAAATGGCCGCAGGTCGGGTTGGCGGGCATGAAGAGCAGTTTGCGAGACATGAACAGATGGCATCCACAAAGTTCATAAAAGTTCATATGTATGTTAATAAAAGAGAACTTTTATCCTTGCCTCCTCTGACATGCTTACCTATTTTAGCATTACCCGATCAGTTTTAACGGCGGCGAGTTAAACTACTTATTTTCAAACTGTAATATTTTAATACTATCCATGGGAGATTCATTTGTCCAAGTACCTTCTGTCGCTTCAAACGAAATGGAAATCCTGAAGAAGGAAGAAAAGAAGATGAAGAAAGAAGAAGCGATAGCAGAGAAAACCAGGAAATCATCAAGCGCTCAGGCCAAAAACCTTTATGATTATGATGAAGCCATAAAGGCATCAAAAGAATATTTCGGAGGAGATGACCTGGCTGCAAAGGTATGGGCAAGTAAATATGCACTTAAAGATTCTTTCGGTAACCTGTATGAAAAAACTCCTGACGACATGCACCGTCGCCTGGCATCTGAGATAGCACGCATTGAAAAAAAATATCCCAATCCTCTGCCGGAGGAAGAAATATACGAGGCATTCAGGGAGTTCAGGTATATCATTCCACAGGGCGGCCCGATGACGGGCATAGGGAATGAATACCAGATAGCATCATTATCAAACTGTTTTGTAATTGGCAACCAGGGTGACTCAGACTCCTATGGAGGTATCATGAAAATTGACCAGGAGCAGGTACAACTAATGAAACGCCGGGGAGGTGTCGGACATGACCTGTCACATATACGCCCGAAAGGATCTCCCGTGCTTAACAGCGCCCTCACCTCAACAGGAGTGGTGCCATTCATGGAACGTTACTCCAACTCCACAAGAGAAGTGGCTCAGGATGGCCGGAGAGGCGCCCTGATGCTTTCCATTTCTATCAAACATCCTGATTCAGAGAGTTTTATTGACGCCAAACTTGAAGCAGGCAAAGTAACAGGTGCAAATGTATCAGTCAAAATAACAGATGATTTTATGGATGCTGTAATAAACGGGAAGAATTTCCGCCAACAGTACCCGATAAAATCAGAAAAACCAAAGTTTGTTAAGGAGATTGATGCTAAAAAACTGTGGAACAAGATAGTCCACAATGCCTGGAAATCGGCTGAACCCGGAGTTCTGTTCTGGGATACAATAAAACGTGAAAGCGTTCCGGATTGCTATGCAGACCTGGGCTATGAAACTGTTTCAACAAACCCCTGCGGAGAGATACCTCTTTGTCCATAC
>CAZGDJ010000466.1:0-1906 GCA_964524635.1 uncultured Rikenella sp.
GGGCTGCATTTTCTATAACAGGCGTATTTATATACTCATACCTGTTCATTAAAACAGGTTCAAAACGTGACCTCATTCTCCTTCTCACTTTCACGGTAGCTGCAGTCTATACACACTATTACAGCATGATAGCAGCATTCACCGCTAACATATTTGTTATTCTTCAATTGGTGATTGCCGGAAACAGAAAGTGGCGTAACCACCTTGTTGCTTTACTGGCAGCAGCCATACTGTTTATTCCATGGATATCAATGTTCATTGTCCAGGTTAAAAGGGTTCAAAGCGCCTTCTGGGCTCCCGAAGTAAGCCTCCAGACTATCCTTTCCTGTTTTGCAATTCCGTTCACGGAACAATTCTGGACATCCGCCTGGTCCAGATCTTTGACTGTTTTGATGTACGCCCTGATAATCTTAACCATAGCATTGAGTTTCACAAAATCGTTTTCAGAGTACCGGCTTGCTTTGTGGCTGTCATTGTCTGTTTTTCTGGGCACCTTGTTTATTGCGATGATAATTTCATTGTTCTCACAGCCAATACTGTATTCCAGGTATGTCGCGGTCATAGTCACCATGCTTATAATACCGGTTACAATCCTTCTGATCCGGATGAAGACAAAATGGCTAAAAATTATCCTGGCTATGGTTATCCTTTTCATGGGAATACGGATTTCCGTCTCCTCTTTCGCTTTTTCATACGGGCCTTACAAGCAAACCATAGGGCATATCTCTCAAAAATATCCTGAGATAAGAAAGGTTTTGCATATCACTGAAATAACTGCCGGTCCGATGTTAGAATACAATGGAAATTCGAATCTCACTCATTACTGGCTCAAGGCAGAAATGTCAAACGTTGATGCTTTCACCGGTATACAACAATACTCACATCCCGATGAATTTCTGCAACCTGATGAGAATTTCTGTGTAGTAAGATTTCACAATTCGGAATTGAATCTGAACAATCTGGAACTTGTTTTATCAAGATCGGAACTTGTTAAAAAGGATACCGTATTCGATGACAAATTTAAAAACGGCATCTTTATGCAACTCTATATTTTGAAGTACAAAGGCAGCCAGGATTGATGAATCCTTTTCCTGCCATGATATGCCCCTCTCCTCCCGGCCTCTACTTCAGGATGCGCCCCTCTCCTTCCGGCCTCCTCTCCCCAGTTTTATTCTTTCTTGTCTTGATACAAGAAAGAAACAAAGAAAATCAAGTCTTAAGATTTTTTTGGGATACGGCTCCCTCAGTCAGTTCCACGCGTTACAACTCACCATGATCCCGGACAGCAAATTTATTATGACAGATGGCATGTGACCGGTCTCATGGCTCAGACAGTAACGCTTGAAAAGGCTTGCCCTGCTACTGACCTCAGTCGCCTCCTCTGATCCAAAAAAATCTTAGGCCAATCCTCACTTCCGTAAAATATCTTCTTTAGCCACAAAAGGCGATGTGCGGTGGCTGTCCACGTAGGGTGCGAAATTTTGATTTAACCGTAGTGCGAAGCCCGCCAGGGCTGGCTTGTGTAGCGGGCACAGGTTAGAGCAAAATTTGTCCTCCGTGGCATCCTTTCTTTACTCCTTTCTTTGGATGAGCAAAGAAAGGAAAAAGAGACGTAATATAGTTTACTGTAGATAATAGATCTCCGCATAAAGACCCGGCATCCCGCCGGAGATATACAACAGTGCCATGGACAAGAGCATCGTACCGGCGTCTGCCGCTGCGGCGGCAGTACCCCGGGTTGTCTCCCGGGGAAAGCAACATTAAATACCTTCGGCATTTTTAAACGCAGACCTGACTGTGTCTTAAGGCTTTGAAGAGGTCAGTGTTAATACAAAATTAATTCCATCGCCTTCTCAATGATAGAATCAAGTCCTTGTTCTTCATCTTCCTTTTTCATATCAATCTG
>CAZGDJ010000467.1:0-1882 GCA_964524635.1 uncultured Rikenella sp.
ACTGACAGATATACAATTGATTCCGGCTTACTTGGCCCAACTGAGGTGAGAATTGGTATTTCCATAATTCTAATTCTCGGCGTTCTTTTCAAAAATGCCATACTTTATTCAGGCGTTGTGGCATGTGTTGCGTTGTTCCTCGTAAATATACTTGAGACACTGAAGTTACTTCACCTCGCCAATAAGAGGGATTTAGCCGAGAAGGAGAACAAAGAGAAAGAATAAAATGGTTGAAAGACTGTTTGTTTTTGCGAAGGCTCAGGTCTCTTCTTTTGTCGGAGGAATGGTTGATTACTTTGTGATGATCTTTATAACAGAGGTCTTCCATCTTCACTATATCTATTCAATTATTATAAGTGGCGTTATCGGTGCTGTTGTTAATTTCTCACTTAACAAAAGATGGACATTTCCATCAAGAGGAAGATCTTACCATTTCACTGGTATTCATCAAATATTGAGATTCTCTCTTGTTGTGATTAACAGCATTATACTTAAAGCGTCCGGGACCCATTTCTTTACATCAGTATTAAATCTTGACTATAAAATAAGCCGGATTATTACGGATCTGATTGTATCATGGGGCATAAATTACGTTCTTCAGAAACACTGGGTCTTCAAAAAAAAGCTACACCCGGAGCATTCAGCTGCCAGGTGTGAGATCAAAATGAATCTGCCGGAAAATAATGACCTCTGATTTAACTTTAGTTTATTGCAGAATCCTGAATCATATATTTCAGATAGATGATGCCGGGAAAAAATACTAGGAAGGAAACAAAACCGGATAGAAGGCTTTTTGGTTTTAACCGTAACATTGTTTTTACGGGATTGACCAGTTTTCTTACAGATACATCTGTAAAGATGGTCTATTCTGTAATGCCGATGTTCATGCTGTCAATAGGTGCTTCAAAGACAAGCCTGGCATTAATAGAAGGCATTGCCGAGAGCACTGCCGCACTTGTTAAGACATTGTCCGGTTTCTGGAGCGATAAAATTGGAAGGAATAAGCCTTTTATGCTGATAGGATATGGTATATCTGCTCTTATCATACCACTATATTCATTTGTTGTTTCACCACTGCAGGTTTTATATCTCCGTTTTATTGAAAGGTTTGGAAAAGGCATAAGGACTGCACCGCGGGATAGTCTGATTGCAGGTTCCGTTACCAACGGAGAAACTGGGAAGAGTTTCGGGCTGCAAAAAGCCATGGATAACAGTGGTGCAATAGCAGGGCCTCTTGCTGCATTTGCCCTGTTATTATTCTTTCCGGACAATTACAGGCTTATTTTCCTTCTGGCAGGAATACCAGGGTTACTAAGCATCTTCGTGATTGTTTTCGGTATCAAAGAAGCGCGAAAGAGCGAGGATAGTCTTTTAAAGAAATTTCATTTCAGGGATTTTCCGCGCAAATACTACCTCTTTCTGGCCATCATTTTCATTTTCACTCTTGGTAATTCGACAGATGCATTGTTGATGGTAAAAGCCAACGAAGTAGGAGTTAAGGTGGCTTTTATTCCTCTCGTTTATTTGTTGACAAGTATAGTCTCAGTGCTGCTTGCCATCCCGATAGGTGCTCTTTCAGACAGAGCAGGAAAAGAAAAGATCCTGGTTGCAGGATTTCTTATCTATGCAATCGTCTATTTCGGATTTGGTTTTACTGGAAATATAGGCACAATTGTAGCCCTTTTTGCTTTATACGGGTTATACTCTGCAGCCACTGACGGCATACAAAAGGCATTTGTTTCCGATATAGTAGATAAAAATAAGCAGGGTACAGGACTTGGAATTTATAATGCCTTGCTTGGTATAACCCTGTTGCCGGCAAGCCTTCTGGCCGGAGTGTTGTATGACAAGGTGAATTCAAGTGTCCCCTTTTATTTCGGAG
>CAZGDJ010000468.1:0-1869 GCA_964524635.1 uncultured Rikenella sp.
GCACGGGCTTTCCATTAACCATAAGCCCTTTAAGGGCAACAAAGAAATTATCCAAGGGATAGGCTTCTGATAATGTGCCTACATAAGTAATTGTGAATACCTCAGGTTTTACTGCATCAATTCCTTCAAAGTCTTCCTCGTCATACCCGTTAGGGAGAACCTGTATTTTATTTTCCGGAATATCTGCCTTAGCCAGGAAGTTCGAAGCGAGTGACTGACCGACCGTCAATATCAGATCAGCTTTGATAAGCACCTTCTTTTCCATTGCTTTGTCAAGCATTCTCGCAGGAAGGGTCGGATTGAACATATCATAATAATAGATATCAGTCCATGGATCTCTCAGATCAGCTATCCACTTTATATGAGGGAATTTTCTTCTCAGCTTTAAGCCGATAAGCTGGGTTGAATGTGGAGGACTGGTGGTAATTATATGGTCAATTCTTTCTTCACGTATTATTTTTGAGGCTTCTTTTACTGCATACCTGTTCCAGCCCCGGCGGGGGTCAGGAATGAAGAAGTTACCTCTTATGAACCTGCTTATCTTGCTTTTGATTCCGTTATCCTCGTTGTTGGCGAAACCGCTTGAGGGAATAATGCTTTTGTCTTTGCTGTAAAGGGCGAAATAATTTGTAGCCTTTGTTCGGAATATCTCAACATCGAGAGGGACATCGCCATAGAGAGAAGAATCTTTGAAAGGATAGACGGCATAGTCTGGTTTAACAGTGAGAATTACCGGAATCCATCCTGAGGAAGGAAGGTATTTTGTAAACTTCAGCCATCTCTGAACGCCGGCACCACCACTTGGTGGCCAGTAGTAAGTGATTATCAGCACTTTCCCCGGCATAGTCATCCTAAATCAGTTTCTTCAATTGTTCACGAAGGCTTACCTTGTCTGCAATAATATCTCTTAGCTTGGCTATCGGAACACGGTCCTGCTCCATTGAATCACGATATCTTATTGTAACCGTATTATCTGTAACAGTTTGATAATCAATTGTTATACAATAGGGGGTCCCAATAGCATCCTGTCTCCTGTAACGTCGTCCAATAGAATCCTTTTCATCATACTGGCAATTGAAATCGAATTTCAATTCGTCAACGATCTTTCTTGAGATAGCAGGAAGCTCATCCTTTTTAACCAGAGGAAGAACCGCAAGTTTGACAGGCGCCAGCACTGAAGGTAAACGAAGTACAACGCGACTGTCAGGAGTGCCATCCTCTTTTGTGAGATCTTCTTCATAATAGGATGCAGAAATGACCTGTAAAAACATCCGGTCAACACCAATTGATGTCTCAATGACATAAGGTATGTATGATTCGTTCTTCTCCGGGTCAAAGAATTGCATCTTCTTCCCGCTGTATTCCTGGTGTTGTTTAAGGTCAAAATCAGTGCGTGAATGAATGCCCTCTACCTCCTTGAAACCAAACGGGAATTTGTACTCTATGTCAGTGGCTGCATTTGCATAATGTGCCAGTTTATCATGATCATGGAACCGGTAATTATCATCACCGAAACCGAGAGCACGGTGCCATTTCATCCTAAGTTCCTTCCAGTGACGGAACCAGTCAAGTTCAGTTCCGGGTTGTACGAAGAACTGCATTTCCATCTGTTCAAACTCACGCATACGGAAGATGAACTGCCGTGCCACAATCTCATTCCTGAAGGCTTTCCCTATCTGGGCTATACCAAAGGGAAGGCGCATACGTCCTGTCTTCTGCACATTCAGGAAATTCACAAAGATGCCCTGGGCTGTTTCAGGTCTGAGGTAAACCTTCATTGAACCATCAGAAGTAGATCCGAAATCAGTTCCAAACATCAGATTAAACTGTCTTACTTCTGTCCAGTTCTTTGTACCAGAAATTGGACAT
>CAZGDJ010000469.1:0-1850 GCA_964524635.1 uncultured Rikenella sp.
CAAGTACAGGATATGGGCTGAGTTCCCGGAATCGCCCGAAATGAATTAGTCCCTTTTCTTAATGCATTATTTTAAAGACCAGCTCACGCAGCAGGTCTCCGGTGTCGCTTCCCGCATCCCCAAATCCTTTTACCTTCATATCAAAGGCACGCAAAAGACTTATGACGTTCATCACGCTGCCGGGAGGATAAATTGCTGCCGCAGCCTTATAGTCCTTTACATAACCAGGATAAGTCTTCAGCATAGCTACAACATTGCCTTCGCTTTTATCTTTCAGATTATGATATAAAAGAACTCTTGTGAAATTTGAGAACAGGCTGGGGATTATTATTGGAATGATTTCTTTCTTCGAATGAGTGGCATAATAGTTTACTACTCTTGCTGATTTCAGCGGATCACGATAAACTATCGCTTTCCATAATTC
The DNA here is from genome assembly GCA_964524635.1 of uncultured Rikenella sp. Lineage (GTDB taxonomy): Bacteria > Bacteroidota > Bacteroidia > Bacteroidales > VadinHA17 > SR-FBR-E99. The sequence continues at coordinate 425 of CAZGDJ010000469.1, forward strand.
ATTTGGAGTATAGTCTTTGCTTACTCCGATACTCTTCTCAATGAGGGCTGTATCAATCCGCGGATTCTCCTTTGGCAATGAGATAATTAGTTTCTCAAGTTCATTGGCTATCTTGCCCAGATCATTACCCAAAAACTCTGACAGCAGCCTTGATGAGTCGGGACCGGCCATTATGCCCCTGTCAGTGAGATACCGGTCAATCCACCCTGGTATCTGGTATTCCGGGACTTTATCAGACTCAAAATAGTATCCTTTTTTGGAGAGGGATTTGTAAAGGGCTTTTCTCTTGTCGAGGTCCTCATATTTGTAGGCTATGACAAGAATAGTCGAGTTAAGCGGGTTTTCAACGTACACAAGAAGGTCATCAATCTTTTTCAGCTTCTGTGCCTCCCGCACAATCACTACCTGCTGGTTGGCCATCATTGGAAAGCGCCTGCAGGTCTCAATTACCTGCATCACGGTTGTGTCAAGACCGTAAAGCATTGTCTGGTTGAATGCCTTTTCAGCATCGTCCAGCACCTTTTCCTCGATGTAATCTGTCAGAAGATCGATATAATATGGCTCCTTGCCTGCAAGGAAATAAATCGGCTTGTAGATCTTATTCTTAAGTTCCTTGATTATCTCTTTATAATCAGCAGCCATCAGAATCTCAGGTGTTTGACAGATATTTTGTTGTCTTTTATTTCAGTCAGGGCATCAATGCCAATCTGCAGATGTATATCGGTAAAGCTTTTTGTTACCTTTTTATCACTTGCCTCTGTTTTGATGCCTGCTGATATCATTGGCTGGTCAGAAACAAGTAAGAGGGCTCCGGTAGGTATTTCATTGACAAATCCTACCGTAAAGATGGTTGCTGTCTCCATGTCGATAGCCATAGCTCTTGTCTTGACAAGATACTTCTTGAACCTGTCATCGTATTCCCATACCCGCCGGTTAGTTGTATAAACCGTACCGGTATAATACTCCCTGTTTTGCCTGATGATGGCGGCAGAAACGGCGCTCTGCAGCTTAAAAGCCGGAAGCGCAGGTATCTCAAGTGGGAGGTAGTCATTAGAGGTACCATCACTTCTGATGGCTGCAATTGGCAGGATAAGGTCTCCGAGTTTATTCTTTTTTTTCAGCCCTCCGCATTTGCCAAGGAACAATACTGCTTTAGGTTGAATTGCACTCAGGAGGTCCATGATTGTTGCTGCATTTGGACTCCCCATACCAAAATTGATAATAGTTATGCCATCAGCAGTGGCATTAGGCCAGTTCTTGTCACGCCCCTCAACAGATACTGTATTCCACCTGGCAAAAAGCTCAACATAATGTGTGAAATTTGTCAAAAGTATAAACTCTCCGAATGATTCCAGCGCTTTACCGGTATACCTTGGCAACCAGTTGTTAACTATATCTTCTTTAGTCTTCATCTGCTTAGCTCCCG
>CAZGDJ010000470.1:0-1830 GCA_964524635.1 uncultured Rikenella sp.
ATTTGTATTCAAGGGTATCACATTTAAGATTGATAGCATGGTCCTTTTTGCCAAATCCTGCCGCAAACTGATCCATAATTCCGCAGTTCATACCGACAAACTCATTTTCCGCTTTTTGTCCCATTTTCACCAGCTCAATCATTGGCAGGCCGGCATTCAGCAAGTCATTTAATGCTACTCCTGTAGCCATCTCTATAGAGGCTGATGAAGAGAGACCTGCTCCATTGGGGATATCTCCATAGAACAGCATCTCCATTCCTGAAATCTTATAGCCTCTCTTTGCAAACTCGTTTATAACACCTACAGGATAATTGGTCCAGCTTTTCTCAATGCGCTTATATGATTGACTTACAGGTAAATTGATATCACCTTGAAAGTTCAGCGTACTTAGTCTGATTTCCTGTTGTGTTATCTTTCTTATTGCCAGATATGTTCCAAAGTCAAGTGCACATGGGAAAACATAGCCTCCATTATAGTCGGTGTGTTCGCCAATAAGATTAACACGACCGGGGGAATAAAAAAGAACAGGGCTTGAGTCCCTGTTACCATACTTATTAAAAAACTCTTCTCTAAGAAGTTTTAAATCAGCCTTCATACCTTAAGCTTTTTTTCTATTTCGAGAATCTGATTCCTGAAGTGACGATCAGTGTCGATAAGATTGTTGACTGTCTTACACGCATGCAGCACTGTGGCGTGGTCTTTTCCACCTATGCATGATCCAATGCTTGCCAGTGATGCTTTTGTGAGATTCTTTGAGAAATACATAGATACCTGTCTGGCCTGAACTATCTCCCTTTTGCGAGTTTTACCCTGCATCTGGTCAACCGGTATTTTATAATATTCACATACAATCTTCTGTATATAATCAATGGTGATCTCCCTGCGTTGTGTATTGACAAGTCTGTCAATCATCTGCCTTGCGAGATCAAGGGTCACTTCCTTACGGTTAAGAGTTGACTGCGCATACAATGAAATCAGACCTGATTCAAGCTCCCTGACATTGCTTGAGATATTTTCAGCCAGAAACTCAAAAATCTCATTGGGGAGTTCAATGCCGTCATTATATGCTTTTTTCCTTAGTATGGCCAGTCTGGTTTCATAGTCAGGCTTCTGAAGATCAGCCAGAAGACCCCATTTGAAACGAGAAAGAAGTCTCTGTTCCATACCCTGCAACTCAACAGGGGGCTTGTCACAGGTAAGTATAAGCTGTTTTCCTGACTGATGAAGGTGATTGAAAATATGGAAGAAGGTATCCTGGGTCTTCTCTTTTCCGGCGAATTCATGAACATCATCTATGATCAGCACATCAATCATCTGGTAGAAGTGAAGGAAATCATTCTTGTTATTGTTGCGTATGGATTCCACAAATTGCGTCTGGAATTTATTCGCATTGACATAAAGAACAGTCTTGTCGGGATGTTTCTCTTTTACCAGTATTCCTATTGCCTGTACCAGATGTGTCTTACCCAGACCTGAGTCACCATAGATCATCAATGGGTTGAAAGCCGTACCACCCGGATTATTGCCTACCGCAATACCGGCAGAACGGGCCAGCCTGTTGCATTCGCCTTCAACAAAGTTGCTGAATGAATAATCAGGGTTTAACCTTGGATCAAAATGAAGCTTCTTGATTCCCGGGATGATAAAGGGATTCTTTATCTGAGGCTGCGTCAGCTCGAAGGGAACCTGCAACGGCTTGTTCTGAAGGTCAGTCTTGTTTCTTGACGGGTACTTGACTGTAAAAGGCTTGCCATTCGTATAGGCAGAGTTCTCCATAATAATATTGTACTCCAGCTTGGCATCATTGCCAATCTCACGGCGCAGAGTTTT
>CAZGDJ010000471.1:0-1825 GCA_964524635.1 uncultured Rikenella sp.
CCACACATCCTGCACCCGAAAAGAGGACCTTTGATACAACGTTCGGTAAACGCCAGTACCCGGACCGGCAGCGACACTCGTCTGAAAGGACGGAATGCAGGCTGCCACCGGCGGGCAGGAGTAAACAATGCCATTAAAACTAAATGATATGCGTATTTATCAGCTGTTCAAATAACTCCTGTTTTCCGCTTATCTTTTGTGGTTCACCTGCCTTCAGAGCAAGTTCTCTCAGTTTTACAAGAGTCAATTCACCTTTCTCAAACTGAGCCCCTGCTCCTTTATCAAAAGATGCATATCTCTTCTTTCTCATCTTGAGATAATCTGAGTTCTTAAGAATGTTGTCAGCTATTACCAGAGCACGGGCAAAAGTATCCATGCCGCTCACATGAGCTATGAATATATCTTCAGGATCCGTCGAGTTACGACGTATTTTAGCATCAAAGTTCACTCCGCCATTAGTGAAGCCGCCTGCCTGAAGAATAATAAGCATAGCCTCGGTAACCTCATTGATATTGGTTGGGAACTCATCAGTATCCCATCCGTTCTGATAGTCACCCTTATTAGCATCTATACTTCCAAGTAAACCCGCATCAGCAGCTACCTGGAGATCATGCTGGAATGAATGTCCTGCAAGTGTCGCATGGTTCACTTCGATGTTCAGTTTAAAGTCTTTGTCAAGGCCATAATGACGAAGGAATCCGACCACTGTTGCAGCATCGAAATCATACTGATGTTTTGAAGGCTCCATGGGTTTAGGTTCAATGAAGAAAGTACCTTTGAATCCCTTCTTCCTGCCATAGTCACGGGCAAGGGTCAGCATCATAGCCATGTGGTCAAGTTCTCTTTTCATGTCTGTGTTATGCAGTGACATATAGCCTTCTCTTCCACCCCAGAATACATAGTTCTGTCCTCCAAGTTCTATTGTGGCATCTATTGCATTCTTAAGTTGAACTGCAGCATTAGAGACAACATTAAAATCAGGGTTGGTAGCCGCACCGTTCATATAGCGCGGGTTGCCGAATAAATTGGCAGTTCCCCAAAGCAGTTTAACGCCGGTCTCTTTCTGCATTGTCTTTATTGTTGGCAGATACTTGCCAAGTCTCTTCTCAATTTCAAAAACTGAACCGTCACCAACGACATCAGTGTCATGAAAACAATAAAATGGCGCGCCGATCTTTGTAATAAATTCAAAAGCCATATCGAGCTTGACCTTAATGCGGTCATCGCCTGTCATGCCATCATAAGGAAATTCTCTTGTAGCATCACCAAACGGATCATGACCATCACCACAGAAAGAATGCCAGTAAGCAATTGCAAATCTAAGATGATCCTTCATCTTTTTTCCGCCTACTTTTGCCTCGGGGTCATACCATTTGAATGCCAATGGGTTCTTGGAATCCCGTCCTTCATACTTTATTTTCCCGATTTTCGGGAAAACTTCGCTTTTACCTTTTTTGCTCATAGTTAATCGGTTTTTATTAAACTTAATTTTTACTCTGCTTTATCAAGTAATTCACTCCACTCCTGATAAATATCTTCATAAATTTTTGACAGTTCAGCATCAGGTTCAGTTTTCCCAACCGTGAGGAGCCCTTTAAATGCTTCTTCTGGAGAAGCATAATAGCCACATCCAATACCGGCACCACGGGCTGCCCCTACAGATCCATCTGTATTATAGAGGTTTATGACTGCTCCTGTTACAGATGAAAGCACTTCTCTGAAAACTTTGCTGAGGAACATATTTGATTCTCCGGCTCTGATTACCTTGGGTTGTATACCAGTATCCTTCATTATTTCAAGTCCATAACGAAGGGAAAAAGCTATT
>CAZGDJ010000472.1:0-1824 GCA_964524635.1 uncultured Rikenella sp.
TGTTATAACCTGCGACTGGTAAAAGAAAGGAGTGTGCCCTGAAAGTGTTGTCTGATACCCGAGCCTGTAAACAAAGGCAAGGTCTTTTTCAATAAGTGTGAAATATTGTCTGTGTGTAAGATAGAATTTTGAGAACCCCCAATCGTTACCGAGAAATTTGGGAGCAAGTTCGATCCCGGCTTCTGTCCACAAACCTTTCATGGGGTTTGGCCTGTTATCGCGGCTATCCCATGCAATACCCAGCTTAATTGTGTTTATCCATCCTCCTTGTGTTTCATCAGATGGTATCAGATTCAGAACCTGGTATCTTTCAAAAAGCCCTGGCATGCTCCTTACTGAAGGTATTATATCATTATCATCTTTGTCTTTATTCAGTTTCACGGTATTAACAGAGTCTATATCGAAATTCTGTAAAGCAAAGCCTGCGCTCCACTTTATATGATTACCTGAAAGCTTCCCCTGGAAATCGTTTTTGAACCTGAACTGGTTTCTTTCGAAACGGTAAAACATTCTTGTCCTGTAGTCAGCTTCATCGTCATCCATCCATGCTTTATTAAAAACAGATTCATAGCCGTTGAATCCATAAAAATGACTTGCCTGATCGGGAAGGTAACTGAGATCGCTTGTCCAATGAACATTGGGGATAATATGGTTTGATTCAAACATGAATCTGTATATGCCACTTCCTTTTGTAAACCTTGAGACTTCTGTATATGTATGGTCAAAATAATCGGGATACCTGCTTCCATCACCATAGTTATAGAACTCAACCAATGCACCATATTGAAAACCCAGGTCAGAGTCGAAAGAGATTGCAGGAAGTGCGCCTCCAAATTTCCACCCGGTTTTTACTTTTTTTTCCTGGGCCGTGACAGTTATTACAACTATCATTAACGTAAAGAACAAGAGAGCCTTCTTCATTGCTTAATGTTTTGGTTCAATGAGTTAAAGATAAAGAAAAAAGGAAACTGCAAAAATCATTTTCGAATAATTGCTACCTTAGAGGGTAAATTACGTCTAAATGCCTATTCACCTGCTTATAAAAACCGGGAGCTTTAAAGTTTAAATGCTGATACGATATGAGTACATATATGTTTGGCAATTAACTTGTTAAAAAATGTATTAAGCAGAGGAATCCAGGCAGGATAATAATCTTTTTGTTACGTTTTATGGAAATGCGGATTGTTGAATGTGTGCCGAACTTCAGTGAAGGCAGGGATATGGTTATTATGAAACAGATTACAGATGTAATAGAATCTGTAGACGGAGTTTATCTGCTTAATGTCGACCCTGGAAAGGATACAAACAGGACAGTAGTTACATTTATTGGTAATCCTGAGTCTGTCTCGTTAGCCGCATTTCTTGCTGTTAAGAAAGCATCAGAACTTATTGATATGTCAAAACATAGTGGTAAACACCCGAGGATAGGAGCTACTGATGTTTTACCTTTTATTCCTGTTAAGGGTGTTACAATGGAAGAGACTGTTGAAATAGCCAGGAAGGTAGCTGAACGTATTGGCAATGAACTTGGGATACCTGTATATTGTTATGAAAATGCAGCTTTCAGCTTGAGCAGAAGGAACCTGGCAAACTGCAGATCAGGTGAATATGAAGAGTTGTCAAAAAAAATTTCCGATCCTGAATGGAAACCTGATTTTGGACCGGCAGTTCATAATAACAGGTCAGGAGCAACAGCGGTGGGAGCAAGGGATTTCCTTATAGCATATAATATTAATCTGAATACATCATCGGTTAAGATTGCAAATGCTATTGCTTTTGATGTCAGGGAGAAAGGCCGTATTATTGTTAATGAAACAGGAGAGA
>CAZGDJ010000473.1:0-1817 GCA_964524635.1 uncultured Rikenella sp.
ATATTCCTTCATCAATTCTCCCGGAAATACATTCAAGCAGCGAGATATATGGAACCACAACCGTACTTGATAACAAAACGGAAATACCTATTGCCGGAATTGCCGGTGACCAGCAGGCAGCATTGTTCGGTCAGATGTGCATCAGGGAGGGCATGGTGAAAAACACTTATGGTACCGGCTGCTTCATGCTTATGAACACAGGAAATCAGCCGGTTATTTCCCGTAACAACCTTCTGACAACCATAGCCTGGACTATTGAGGGTGAAACTTCTTATGCACTTGAAGGAAGTGTCTTTATTGCTGGTGCTGTGGTTCAGTGGCTGCGTGACGGATTGGGGATAATAAGATCATCAGACGAAATAGAAGCACTGGCTTCAGGTGTAAAATCAACTGATGGTGTATTTTTCGTTCCGGCCTTCACGGGCCTTGGAGCACCTTACTGGAATCAGCAGGTAAGAGGAACAATTACAGGCATGACGCGAGGAACCAATGCATCTCATATAGCCAGGGCAGCACTGGAAAGCATAGCATACCAGACAATGGATGTGCTCAAAGCCATGGAGGCCGACAGTAGCCTTGAAATCAAAGAGTTGAGAGTCGATGGTGGTGCCTCGGTAAATAATCTTATGATGCAGTTTCAGAGTGATATCCTGAATACGGAAGTCATCAGACCCCGGATGGTAGAGACTACAGCTCTTGGTGCAGCATATCTTGCAGGGCTGGTAGTCGGATTCTGGAAGAGCATAAATGACCTTGAGGTTTGTTGGAAAGCGGATAGAAGCTTTATACCCTCAATGACAGAAAAAGAGCGTGAAGAACTTACAGGAGGATGGCATAAAGCCGTAAATGCATCTTTGCCCCGGGTGTAACCCTGCTGTTTATTCCAAATCGTTCAGCAATAAGACATTACAGCCTCTCAAACCACCCTGAAAGAAAGTATCATGAAAACTCTTTTGTATCATGCATTTTGCATGATAATATAACAGCTTATGATTTCATCTTATGCGAAATACGAGTTTATTTTGCGCTGTTATGTTTTTTTTATTTCTTTGTGCCACTATTGACGGTGGAAGGATTTGTACTGATTGCAACCACGGAAAAAAATGCTAAAACGGTTTTCCCCCGCTGCTACGCAACAATCCGCCCCTGCTTTTGTTAAACAATAAAAACTGTAAAATGAGCTATTTATTTACTTCTGAATCCGTCTCCGAAGGTCATCCCGATAAGGTGGCAGACCAGATTTCGGATGCGCTGGTTGATAACTTCCTTGCATGGGACCCTGACTCAAAAGTTGCCTGCGAGACACTTGTCACAACCGGGCAGGTTGTGGTGGCAGGTGAGGTCAAAACAAAGACCTACATTGATGTACAAACCATTATCAGAGATGTTATTAATAAGATCGGTTACACTAAAACCGCATATAAATTCGATGGTGACTCCTGTGGTATATTTTCTGCAATTCATGAACAATCACCTGATATAAACCAGGGCGTTGAGCGTAAAAAGAAAGAAGACCAGGGAGCCGGCGATCAGGGGATGATGTTCGGTTATGCTACCAATGAGACTGAAAATTATCTCCCTCTGTCTCTTGATCTGGCCCATGAACTGGTTTACCAGCTTTCTGTTATCCGCCGTGAAGGTAAACTGATGAAATACCTGAGACCTGACTCAAAATCACAAGTCACAATAGAGTATAATGATGATGGTACTCCAAAGAGAATTCATACAATTGTTGTCTCAACACAACATGATGACTTTGATAAAGACGAGAAGAAAATGCTTGAGACAATTAAAAATGATGTCATAAAAATACTTGT
>CAZGDJ010000474.1:0-1808 GCA_964524635.1 uncultured Rikenella sp.
TCCGTGTGCGTTACAAGCAAAGTGCGGGAGGGATAGCGAATCAGCAGAGGTGTACAATAGGCTGCCTTACCTCCTTTGCCTGGGGCCTTCCAAACCACCTGCCCTGAAAACCGGTTTAATGCTGCAACACTCTGAGATTCACCTCCGGGCGTGCAGTAAACAATATCTCCGTCAACCACTACCGACTCATTAAATCCATAACGGTTCAGATGTCCGCCCAGATCATCAACCAGATGCTTCGACCATACTGTAGATCCATCGGATGTGTTCATGCATACCAGTTTCCCCCTTCCGCTGAGCAGATAAACATGTTTTCCGGCTACAGTTGCTGTGGAGCGGGCCCCTGGATAACGTTCGTGGTATTCCTCACCGTATTGTTTTTTCCAAATCAGTTTACCGTCGGGACTGAATTTGAAAAGATAACCGGTCTGACCCATCATCGAAGCGATGTAAATAAACCCTCCGGAAATGGCAGAAGATGAAAATCCCTGATCCATACCATCAAACGACCACAGGAGCTTTAGTCCGTCCTCGGGCCACTTCTTTAGCAATCCAGTCTCCGGATAGATGCCACCCGAATCCGGTCCCCTCCAACTCGAAGGCTGCTGACCCCAGACAGCATTGGAATACATCAGAATACAGAAAAAAACAATACAAACTTTCTTCATACCTCAACCTTTAGTAAATACCTGTGCAGGTCAAGATAGCCTTTCAATTGGAAATAAAAAAGTTAAATCTTGAAAAATGCCTCCCGGACCCTATGACCATTCCAGGAAAGTGTGACATCACGAAAGGATGGTGAAATTAAAGAGATTCATGTCCTGAAAATTGCAGCAAATCAAGCTTTATCACTTCCCAGTGCTTGCCCATTAAGCAAACAGGATCAAAATCACCATCTGCTTTTGTGAAGCTTGAAAAACCTGATATAATTTTATTTGGATCATGGCTGTAAGGATATCGCTGCTTATGGAAAGCTATCATCTCGCCGATTGAATAATCATCCATCAGTTCATGTATATCCCAGAAGTCCTTTTTTCTGCCGGCGACTGAAATCATTTCAATTTTCATAGCAATAATATCCTCGATAGAAGCTAGTCTGATTCCATCCAGTAAAACTTCATTCCGGATGAATTTTTCATCAGAATAAAATATATCCAGTTTCACACATTCATCTTTGTTGTTCCCTGCAAAATAAGATTTCCCTGCACCAATAACTTCAGCATTAGTGGTATCAACATATTGAAAGGTTCTTTGAAGAAACTTATCTATCAGATTAAAATCGATTGAGCCATATTGAGCATCGGAGAACAGATCAATGTCTGCCGATATCCGGTGCCCTCTGTACAGACTGAGAGCTGTACCTCCAACTAATCTGAATTTCTTTAATTCAGCTGCATTCATCAGAGTTTTAAGGATACTTAGCAAAAAAGAACTGACAGTAATATAATGGAGCTTATTTATCATTCCTTTTCTGTATTTTTTTTGATATAAGTCTTTCCGTAAAAACTCATGATTTCATTTCTCTCAGTCTCATTCCCCCTTTCATAAACTCTTTTGATAACAGCATCCATTTGTCCTTCCCAGTCAATGCCCTCAAGTTTTGTATCCCAGAACAATACACGCCTTAATTTAGTAAAATCCGGGTGTGATTTATTCTCTTCCTTCTTAATTTCCTTGATGTCATGATAGACCTGTAAAGTCATTAAGAATCCTTCTTCAAAACCCAAAACTTTTTCAATTTTCAACGCAAGGTTTGTGTTCATCCTTCTTTTGCCTTTTGTAATGGAACCCAGTGTCTGAGGATACTC
>CAZGDJ010000475.1:0-1804 GCA_964524635.1 uncultured Rikenella sp.
AGGATATAATGCTCATATGTGGGATTGGTATACTGGATTACTGGTCTGGAAGAACCAGAATCCATGGACTGCATTAAAAGGTCAGTTCTATGACTACTTTCTTGATCAGAATGCCTGTTTCTATGCATATAAACACGCGGCTGCTCCTCTTCACTTGCAGCTTAACCTCAATGACTCAGCCATTTATCTGGTTAATGCTTTTCCTAAGGAACGCAAAGGACTTAAAGCCGAGGCATTGCTTGTTGATGAGACTGGCAAAGAACTCTGGAAGAAATCAATTGAGACAACAGCTGAACCAAACTGCGTTGTTAAACTTTGGGATAAGGATTTGCCTGAAAGTACCGCACAGGTATTATTCCTTCGTCTTAAAATCACCTATCTCACAACAGGAGTTCTGATTGATGAAAACACCTATTGGATCCCGGTAGGAAATGATAGAAAAGCTCTTGTCAGACTAAAGGAGGCAAAAATTGCGGCACAGATGACAAAGAGCCTTAGAGACAAATACACTATTGATATCTCAAATACGGGTGATGTGGTTGCATTCTTTGTGAGAATGAAAGCTATGAAGGCGTTGACAGGAGAAATTGTTACACCTGTGTTTTTTGAGGATAATTATATTGTCCTTCAGCCGGGTGAAAAGAAAAGTATGATTGTGGATGTCTCTTCTCTGTCAACTGAAGATAAAAATACCCCGTTAACTGTTGAGTTTAAAGGAGTAAATCTCCCCTCAACTATTATCAGGTTATAGGTAAGTTTTGGAAGAATTCTGTAAAGGAAATGCTATGAGACATACAGCTGAAGCAAACTGGAAAGGAAACATGAAGTTTGACACTGAAGTAAATGGTCATCACTTCATGATGGATCTGCCTGAAAGCAGTGGGGGTGAAGATACCGGGCCACGCCCCAAACCACTCATGCTCGCAGCACTGGCGGGTTGTACCGGACTGGACGTTGTTTCACTGCTGAAAAAGATGAGACAGGAAATCACCTGGTTTAATGTCAGGGTTGAAGGTGATACTGATGATAACCACCCTAACCCTTTTATCAAAATGCATATTATCTATGAATTCCGTGGTGATAACCTTCAGATGGAGAAGATCGAAAAGGCAATAAACCTATCTATGGAGAGATACTGCGGAGTATCAGCAGTCTACAGGAAAGCAGGGATCGAACTGACACATGAAATAAGAATCCTTGAATAGTATATTTTCAGACAACAAGTCTCCCTGGTACAACAGACCCAGGTAGTAAGGGAGGAATTTGTGTAAGAGTGAGATAGGATTTTTCTTCAGATATTCAGGCTTGTTTTTTTTCAGGTTTAAACCTTCTCAACCTGAGTGCATTCCATACAACCGTTACTGAGCTGATGCTCATTGCAGCAGCAGCTATCATTGGATTCAGTAGCGGACCTCCAAAGAGATGGAGGACTCCCATTGCGATCGGAATTCCGAGAATGTTGTAGAAAAATGCCCAGAAAAGATTCTGCTTTACATTAAGCATTGTAGTCCTGCTCAGCTTTATTGCTGTTACTACATCGCGGAGGTCATTTCTTACAAGTATAATATCTGCTGCTTCGATAGCAACATCTGTACCTGATCCTATTCCAATTCCCACATCAGCCCGGGCAAGGGCAGGTGCATCATTGATGCCATCGCCAACCATAATGACCTTTTCTCCATCAGCTTTAAGTCTCATAACTTCAATAGCTTTATCTTCAGGTAAAAGCCCGGCAATAACATTATCAATACCTGCTTCCCTTGCCACCTGCTGATAGACAGGATCATTAACCTGTAAATCATAG
>CAZGDJ010000476.1:0-1802 GCA_964524635.1 uncultured Rikenella sp.
ATTTCCCAACCCTTCGCTCACCAAATCCGGAAGAACCTGATGCTCTCTCGATGGCCATTTCTCTTGCCAAAGAAAAAGGTGCCGAGCTTGTTATGGCAACTGATCCTGACGCTGACAGGATTGGAGTTGCTGTAAGAAAACCTTCGGGTGAATTTATTCTGCTTAATGGTAACCAGACCGGTGCTCTTCTCACCTGGTATATTATCTCACAGAAGAAACAGAGAAAACAGTTAAAAGGTAACGATTATATTATCAGTACAATAGTAACGTCTGACCTGTTCGATCGTATAGCTGAGAAGAACGGGGTTGAATGCTATAACGTTCTTACCGGATTTAAGTTTTTTGCTGCTCTTATCAGAGAACTCGAAGGGAAGAAGAAATACATTGGCGGCGGTGAGGAAAGCTTCGGTTACCTGCCGGGTGACTATGTCCGCGATAAGGATGGTGTATCATCATGCACCCTGACAGCCGAGACAGCTGCATGGGCTCATGATCATGGCAAGTCTCTATGGGAACTGCTTCTGGATATTTATGTTGAATACGGGCTCTTCAGGGAAAAACTGGTTAATGTTGTGAGGAAAGGAGCCGAAGGTGCAACTGAGATAAAAAAGATGATGGAAGATTTCAGAAAAGACCCGCCTGAAATGATTGCCGGGAGCAGGGTTGTCAAGACTGACGATTACCTGACACGCATATCAACAGATAATGTCTCCGGCAAAAAGACGCCAATAACTCTTGAGAAATCAAATGTTCTTCAGTTCTATCTGGCCGACGGCACAAAAATCTCTGTCAGGCCTTCAGGAACAGAACCAAAAATCAAGTTCTACTTCAGCGCCAACACGACTCTTGAAAAAGCATCTGACTTTGACAGGAAGTGGCAGGAACTGGATGACAGGATTAATGACGTAATAAAGGAAATGAAGCTCTGACAACCCCTTATTAACTCACTTGTATGAAGTCATATAGAAAAGAACTCTGGCTTGAAACACCACACCGCAGGGATTATATAAATATTACCCGTCAGGTTGAAGAATGCCTTCGGGAAAGTGGTATTAGAGAAGGATTAATTCTCATAAACCCCATGCATATTACTGCTTCTGTTTTTATTAACGATGACGAGGGTGGCCTGCATAGTGACTTTGAATCATGGTTAGAAAAGCTTGCACCTGAAAAGCCTCATTCGCAATATCGGCATAACGGTTTTGAAGATAATGCAGATGCTCACATGAAACGCCAGTTAATGGGACGAGAAGTTGTAGTGGCTGTCACAGACGGCAAACTCGATTTTGGCACATGGGAACAGATATTCTATGGTGAGTATGATGGCATGAGACGTAAAAGGGTGCTGGTGAAGATAATAGGAGATTAACCTCCCTATTTTTATCTTTCTATTTGTTGAGGCCACATATCATATTAAATTTCATATATTTAGATACTAAATACATATTCCCTATGATTGATAGGGTTTATATCAAAAATTAGGGTCTTTTAAGTGGTGATTCTATCATTAAGGGATTTCTATGTCAAGGCAAATCAAACGGCATTTTTATTATAGTTAAGATAAATATCCCTAAGGAAAATGAAAAATCTAAGATCGGTATCAGGTTTATTCCTTTTGTGTGTAATGACAGTGTTACTTCCAAGTTGTGGTAATACTGCGAGCAACAGGAGTGTTGAAAATGAAAAGGTTCTGATTGAAAAGACTATTCAAAACAGCATTGGCTGGGCAAAGAACAAAGATCTTGACTTACTTTACAGCGTTATCGCAAATGATACAGATTTCCTTGAAGTTCATCCCGAAG
>CAZGDJ010000477.1:0-1791 GCA_964524635.1 uncultured Rikenella sp.
CTGATGATATGGTTAGACAGAGCGAATCAGTCTATAACCGTAAGTGGAATATAGCTCTTGTTGTGGATTCAGCATGTGATGTTTCACCGGAGCTGATGGATTATTATCAGGTCCATATGCTTCCTGTTAATATCTATTTTGGTGATAACCACTACCTTGATAAGGTGACCATAAATCCTGATCAGTTTTACAAACTTTTAGATGAGTCTCCTGAGTATCCTAAGACAGCACAGGTCAATGAAAAGGCCTTTATTAATCTCTTTTCTCAACTGGCATCACGGTATGACTCAGTCATTTCTGTTCACATGACAGACAAATTCAGTGGTACTTACAATAACAGCCGTATTGCTGCAGAAAAGGTATCTGCAGAGTTTAACAAGCCTGTCACAGCAATAAACACGAAGGGAATTTCAGGTTCTGCAGGTCTTATTGCACTGAGAGTGGCTGATGCAATAGAAAAAGGATGGACTCATGAAAGTATTGTCGCATCAACAGAAAAATGGATACATGATGCAAAAATCTTTGTGAGTGTAAGAAACCTGAAATATATGGTAAAAGGAGGTCGTGTTTCCCATTTCAAGGGTTTCATAGCAGATATATTAAATGTCAATCCGATAGTATCAATGGATGAAAACGGCAAAGCAATCGTGTTTGGGAAAACCTTCAGCCAGAAGTCAAATATGGAAAAGGTAATGAGACATCTTGAGAAAATTTCTTATGGCAGGAAAATATGGAATTATGTAGTTCTTCATGCAGGAAGCCCTGACGCAGCCGGTTGGTATTCGGAAAGAATGGAGATGCTGTTTAAAAAGAAACCCTTATCAGTTGTCAATATCTCACCGGTTATTGGATCCCATGCAGGCCTCGGAGCTGCATCCATTGCATTAATGTACGAGTAAATATTGCAAAGAAATGGCTTTTATGCAGATATGGCTCCAGGCATTAGTGGTGATAATGCTCATGATGATTTCCTTATGGGTGATCAGTGTAATTATTAAAAACGTAAGTATTGTTGATCTCTTCTGGGGGCTGGGTTTTGCGATCACCGGAGGATACTATTTTTTGAATACCGGGGGACTTGAGGCCAGGAAAACCATTGTTCTTATTATGTTGATAATATGGGGTTTGCGACTTTCAGGATACCTGACCTGGCGCAATGCAGGTAAAGGAGAAGATTTCAGATACAGAGAGTTCAGGAAAAAGTATGGAGAGACCAGGTATTGGTGGATTAGCTTCTTTCAGACATTCCTTCTTCAGGGTTTCTTAATGTGGCTTATCTCTGTCACACTTCTTGGATCACAATACAAAACAGTCAACAGTTCGTTGGGTTTTTTTGATTATGCCGGGATATTACTATGGATAACCGGTTTAATATTTGAGACCGGAGGCGATATCCAGCTTTCAAGGTTTAAGGCTGACCCTGCCAACAAGGGAAAGGTGCTTGATACAGGCTTATGGAAGTATACGAGGCACCCTAACTATTTTGGTGATGCAGCAGTATGGTGGGGCTTTGGTTTAATGTCTGTTGCAGCAGGCAGTTACATCCCGGTTCTTGGCTCTTTCCTGATGACAGCGTTGATCATCAAGGTATCGGGGGTAGTCATGCTCGAGAGGTCTCTGGTTGAAAAGAAACCGCAGTACAAAGAATATATTCAGAAAACAAGTTCTTTTTTCCCATGGTTTCCTAAAAAAGGATAATTTTGCATGCCAAATACGGTCTGTAGCTCAGTTGGTAGAGCAGCTGACTCTTAATCAGCGGGCCCGGGGTTCGAGCCCCCGCAGACCGACAAA
>CAZGDJ010000478.1:0-1779 GCA_964524635.1 uncultured Rikenella sp.
ACGACAATCCTGAAATGAATACTGTCATTGCTCAGGCCACTGATGACTTTTCATCCTACGAGGAATTGGGCTACCTGATGGCTGATGCTCTAAAATCTGCCGGAAATATCGACATTACATTGGTAAACCCCGGAGGTGTAAGGATTGACAATCTTCCAAAAGGAAATATCAGAATCGTTGACGTCCTTCGTCTTGATCCGTTTGGAAATGAAGTAGTATTCTTCAAACTTACAGGTCATGAAATAAGATACCTGATGTTCGCTGCTTTCCCGATTGACGATAAAAGTCCATTGTATGTTTCCGGTATAAAAACAATTATTGAAAAAGACAAAAAGGGCAATTTGGTAAATGTCACTTTACTTGCTGAAAACGGTGAACCATTGAATCTTGACAAGACCTATAATGTTGCCATGAACAGTTATATGTCTGCTGTTTATAAATATGACCACAAGGATCCTGGACAATCTCAGTTTAAAACTAGTGCAGATAACATGATTGAATATTTAAGAAAAATTCAGAATGTCAGAAGCTATAGGGGTGAAAACAGGATAAGCTACAAATAACATTTACAACTGCGCATCATGTCTCATCAGAACGCTTCAGTAAAATCGATTATTTTTGCCCTTTCAGCAAACTTTGGAATCGCCATAACTAAAACAGCAGCTGCAATTATCACAGGGTCAGGTGCTATGCTTGCTGAATCTATCCATTCATTTGCCGATTGCGGCAATCAAGTTTTATTGTTTGTCGGATTAAAGGCATCAAAGGTAAAACCGGATGAAGAACATCCGCTTGGACATGGAAAGGCAATCTTCTTCTGGTCGTTTATGGTTGCTTTAATACTGTTCAGCATGGGTGGACTGTTTTCCATTTACGAGGGGGTCCACAAAATTGGTTCACACGAAGGTTTGAAATCACCTGTAATTGCAATACTAGTTCTGGTAATCAGTATGTTCCTTGAAGGAGCTTCACTTTTGGGCTGTATAAATCAGATTAAGAAAATCAAGTCAGATAAAAGCCTTTTTAAATGGCTTTTAGAAAGTAATCAAAGTGAATTGGTTGTTGTTTTCGGAGAAGACATTGCCGCTCTTTTCGGTTTGTCTTTTGCTTTAATATCAGTCCTTCTGGCAGTAATAACAGGAAACCCGGTTTTTGATGCGATAGGAAGTATTTGTATTGGAGCGTTACTAATAATCGTGTCAGTTTTCCTCATTATCAAAATTAAAGGACTGCTGATTGGCAAAAGCGCAGACAAGGAAACACGTGATGAAATAATAAAATTTCTGGAATCACAGTCTGAAATAGAATCTGTGATCAACTTGATTACCCTTCAGCTGGGTTCTCAGATAATGGTTTCAGCTAAGGTAAAGATGAAAAATATAAATACCGCCAATCAGCTTATTAAGGATATTAATAAGTGTGAATCAGCCCTTAAGAAACAAATACCTTCTATTCAATGGATATTCTTTGAACCTGACAATGAATAAACTAAAAACTTTTAGCCTTTCGTCAACCACTCTTTAGCTTCTTCTTCGGATTCAACAAAAATAATCCTGCCATTCTTGTTGCTTTCATATATGAAATCACGCAGACTTTTACTGGCGTATTTTGAAAAGTCGCCAACAATAGCAAGTGAAACTTTATAGTTGGAAAACTTCTGTAGAATCTCCCCGGCAATACCAGTTTTCAAATCAAAAAAGTCAGGCGTGAAATTTCTTTCTTGCAGAATTATCTTTTCAGCATTTCCTATATATGAGCAATCTGCCATTAAATCAAGGG
>CAZGDJ010000479.1:0-639 GCA_964524635.1 uncultured Rikenella sp.
CTCCTGTAATTGTTCCACCTCCCGACGGATTGGCAGATACAGTCACAGAATAGGAAGCGATGCCTTCCTGGGTAACTGTTACCGTAGCAGGCGTTGCTACTCCGGCAGCGGTTACGGTGATAACTGCCGACCTCGATGAAGTAGAAGAATTGGCATCTGCTGAAATGATAATGTCTTGATTTCCTGAACCGCCTGCAGGTGAAGCTGAGAGCCATGTTGATTCTTCTGAAATTGACCAGGAACTGTTTGAGTTTATACTGAACGAACCTGAGGAATTGGAAGTTGCCGGAACTGTCAGGGTGGAAGGCTCGACGGTAAGTGAGGCTGCAGATCCTTCCTGAGTTACAGTAATTATCTGTGGAGTGAGTCCGTTCCCGGCTATGGTTATTTCTGCGGAGCGGATCGAAGCTAAAGGATTCGATTCAACACTGATAATTATACTAGCGTCAGATGAGCCGTTTATTGCTGAAAGTGTCAGCCAGCCGGCATTATCTGAGATAGTCCACGATGTGTTTGATGTTATTGAAAATGTTCCATCACTGTTTGCTGACGCAGCGACGGATATTTCAGAATGAGAAATAGTCAGATTGCCTCCATTCTGTGTAACGACTAAAACCTGAGGAGTAACTCCACCGGTGC
>CAZGDJ010000479.1:649-1762 GCA_964524635.1 uncultured Rikenella sp.
GAGACTGTTACATCCGCTGATCTGGACAAAGCTGAAGCATTTTCCCCAGCCGTAACAGTAACATCAGCGCCGGTACCGCCTGATACGGCTGAAAATGAAAGCCAGCCGCCTGAGTTGTCGGCAATACTCCATTCAATATCTGAAGCAGTAATGGTGAATGTATCGGAAGAATTATTCAGAGGACTCAGAAACAGAGTATTTGGACTGATTGAAAGAGATTGCCCTTTAATTCCTGATATAGCTGTAAGCAATAAGGAAGCAACTAATAAAGATTTCTTCATTATTATTGTATCTGACGTTCTCCGAAATGCTGATAAAACTTGCGCAAGTTAGTTACTTGTCATCTGATTACCAAGGATTTTTGACAAACCTTTAAGAGGTTTTGACGATTGCTTGCAAGTTATTACCTGTCGTTGAACTTCTTGATGAACATGCTCTTGTAGGAGTCGCCAAGATAGGCTTTATTGTTTTCTGACAGAAAAATCTCTCCCTGCCGGCTGTAGCTGGCCACATGATCAATATTCACGAGATATGAGTGATGCACCCTGATTATATTCATTTCAGCCGGCATTTCATCATAATGCCTGAGGTTTCTGGAGCTTGTATATTTCCGGTTTCCGCTTATAAAAAAGTTTGTGCAGTATCCGTCTGCCACCTTTCTCATCTTCAGAGATGTCCTCCGAATTGTAATTTTTTCCCGACAGTGTAAAAAGATTGACATCTCCCGTACGGGTATCAAGCCGGGCAACCCTGCTACAATAAAGTCCAGCCCACACTATTCCGTCATCGTATGCCAGTATTTTGTAAACAGGCGAGATGAAATTGTAACTAAAGCTCCTTTCAATATTCCTGGTGAGGGGATTATAGAATCCGATTTTGTTGTCAGGCAGACCCAGAAGCAGGCATCCGTTATCATCCATTGCTATCATTCTCAGGTCTATACCATCGGTTGGGATTGGTCCGCGATATCTTCTGAAAATTCCTGACTGTTCATCAAGAAGAAAAAGTCCGGCATTTGAAAAAATCCACTTTCTTCCTGTCGGGGGAAAGAACAACCTATGATTATAGTGGAAGGTCAAATCCATAAAAGTCTGGTAGCTTCCGTTTTCGGTT
>CAZGDJ010000480.1:0-1756 GCA_964524635.1 uncultured Rikenella sp.
ATTAATTCTTTCAAATGGATTGACTAACCTCTTATGATTTACTAATAATGCAGGAAATGATAAAGTTCGAAGAGGCTTTGAAGATTGTTATTGGCTCAGGTTTCCGTACTGATAAGGAGAGCATTCCTTTTGCATCATCATTGGGACGTGTTCTTGCTGTTGCTGTTAAAAGTGATATGGATATGCCACCGTGGGACAGGAGTGCTGTGGACGGGTATGCCTGTCGTGAGGAAGATCTGGGTGAGCCTCTGACTGTCATTGAGGTAATTGCTGCAGGTGTTATGCCTGTGAAAGCTGTGGTTGCCGGAACATGTGCACGCATAATGACAGGAGCAGCACTTCCTGAAGGTGCCAGCCATGTTTTTATGTTTGAGGAATCAAAAGAGACGGATGATGGCAGGATAGTCTTTACAGGCAAAGCTGGCAAAGCTCACTACTCAAAAGCAGCAAGTGACATAAGAAAAGGGGAAACAGTCTTATCAGCCGGACGGATAATAAGGCCACAGGATATTGCTGTAATGGCAATGACTGGAACTACCGGGGTGACTGTAGCCTGTAAGGTAAAAGTAGGAGTGATCAGCACAGGAAATGAGCTTGTTGAACCGGATAGTACCCCTTCTCTTTCGCAAATAAGGAACAGCAACGCCTGGCAGCTTCTGTCACAGATCATAAGGGCAGGAGCTATTGGCAGATATTATGGCATTGCAACAGACGATGAAGCCTCAACCATAAAATTATTGACACAGGCGCTTGCTGAGAATGATGTCGTTCTGATTTCAGGAGGTGTCTCTGAAGGCGACTATGATTTTGTTACCCCTGCCCTTAAATCATTAGGACTGAAAATGCATTTTGATATGGTTGCACAACAGCCGGGCAAACCGCTGACCTTCTGCACAGGCGACAAAAAGATTGTTTTCGGACTTCCCGGTAATCCTGTCTCAACATTTGTTCAGTTTGAGGTTATGGTTAAACCATTATTGATGAAAATGACAGGTGTTAAAGAAGAGGAGCATACTGTACTTTTACCACTGGGAACTGACTATTCAAGGAAGAGAGCTGAACGACTGGCCTGGATACCTGTTACAATAAACAAAGCTGGTGAGGCCGTACCTGTTGAATATCACGGCTCATCTCATATTGCAGCATTGGCAAATGCCTGGGGAATAATTGCTATTCCTCAGGGACAGAGCTGGTTACAAAAAGGAGAAATGGTAAGTGTTAGACAGATTTAACAGACACATAAATTACCTGCGCATTTCGGTCACTGACAGGTGTAATCTGAGGTGCCGCTACTGCATGCCTGAGGAAGGAATAAAACTTGCCAGGCATGAAGATATCCTGTCTTACGATGAGATAACTGCCTTCACCCGTACGGCCGCGGCCATGGGTATCACCAAGGTCAGAATAACAGGCGGGGAGCCTCTTGTGAGAAAGAACATTACAACACTTGTTTCTATGCTTGCATCTATCGAGGGCATTACAGATCTTTCTATGACCTCTAACGGAGTGTTGCTTGCCGGATATGCCAGTTCTCTTGCTGCTGCCGGACTGAACCGGGTCAACGTGAGCCTTGATACATTGGATCAGACGAAATACAGATTTATAACCCGCGGAGGAAACCTTGATGACGTTCTGAGAGGTATTGAAGTGTCGCAGGAAGCGGGGTTGAATCCCGTTAAGTTAAACTGTGTCATTAAAACCTCACCTGAGGAGGACGATGCCAGAATGGTTGCAGAATATGGTGTGAAACATGGTC
>CAZGDJ010000481.1:0-1714 GCA_964524635.1 uncultured Rikenella sp.
ATAGCCTTTCCTTCTATGGCTCAATTACTTTCTACAATATAGCAAGCTTCGTGGTAATCTTTTGTTCTTTCGAGCACAGCTGTCATTTCAAAGGCCTGCCCGAATGCTTTGTAAGGCTGAAAGTGGCTTCCCGGCCAGGGAGCATCAGCGACTGAGAAATCTTGTACATTTTGCTTTCTTAACAGACATTCTTCTTTCAACCACGAAGAGCACGAAGGGTAAGACACGAAGAGCACGAAGAAGAGAGAGTCAAAGAAGGACGCGTTTTGACGCGTCCTTCTTGCAAGCTTTCTCAGTCGCGCACGCACGACTGAGAAATGACCATGTAAAGTTTTGGGTTGTTTCTTCGTGAGCTTCGTGAATTTTTTCTTCGTGCCCTTCGTGGTAATCTTTTGTCCCTCGGGCACAGATATTATTTCAAGGGAGCGTCAGCGACTGAGAAATCTCGTACATTTTGCACTTTGTTCAAAGGCAGAGTTGATCATGGCTCTGCCTTTTGACTTTTGCGTAAAAAGAATCAATTAATCAATTAGATAGGTTGGCGCCCGGTGAGGGGTATCCCTCACGTTAAGGGTTTTGGAAGTCAAAAATCAGGGTTTCCCTGATTGTATTTCTCAAGAATACATGATTGAATATATTAACATTTAAATACCCCCTATAATCACATCGCCCGGCCATTCCTTTTTCTATGTTATTGAAAGGTAAGCTGCTTTTTAAAGGATCAGCTTGGTTCATTAATTAAAAGGAGGGCATCAGTTGTTCCAGACCGCCTTACCTGCCTCTCTCTCATAGGACATAACACCGGACTGTCATTCCTGTAAGATATTGCCGCACTGCCCGTATAGTTGAATCAAAGGTAAGCGATTAAAGCAATGAATCATGATCAACAGATTACGGGAGGGCGGGACAATGAAAAAGATGATACTGGTTCTGATGGTTGTGATAGCTCTGGGCATGATCGGTGAGGGGTTATATACCGCAATCGCGGAGCTTGACACTAACATGCAGACGACAACGGCATTCACACCGGCTGATGCATATCCATGTGGGATGCCCAACCTGGTGATCGAACCCTGCACTGATGGACCAATGTTTTAGATTCTTACAGGCATACATCTGAGAATTTACCAGCCGCTGGCTGGTTTTTCTCTCAGAAATATTTATAACCGGTAGGAGCGGCTTTCAGCCGCGAATGTATCGCGCCTGAAGGCGCTCCTGCCGAAATTTCAAACATCTTTGTTTAGGTTTTTTGTCGCCGTAATATCTGTACTTCATAAATCCTTAAAGTAACATAGGCCTGATATGGATTTCCATTCAGATGTGAAAGGACCATGAGTGCATTGGCTGAGAGCGAGAGGCTTATCCAGCTTATGACAGCGGAAGCCTCTTTTTTATTTAGGCTGTATGGAAAGCATCAGGAGCCGTTTCTTTGAAGTAAACTGCTTTGAAAGTTCTTCTTATAGGTTCAACCTGGTTCATTTATAAAAAAGGAGGGCATCATATGCACAGTAGGTCGGCGGTAGGCCTGGTCATGAGTGTTCTCTTAATCACTGCATCATTTGTCACCTCTCAGCAGGCTGAGGCACAAGTTAATGCAGGACGCGCTGAAAAAAAAGAGGTAGCAGACATTAAATGGACTAAACTGTATGGCGAAGAATATAACTATATTCCAGATGAAAATATAAACACCGTGGTCTTCCTGGCTTTAGCCCTA
>CAZGDJ010000482.1:0-1694 GCA_964524635.1 uncultured Rikenella sp.
CCAGGTACATAAGAGCCTTACCCTGAACTGTATAGGCAAAACCCTGGGTAACTTTTACGGCGCCATCTTTATCTGCTGGGCCTTGACGTTCGTCAAGATAAGGGGCAGCATCACCGCATTCATCTGCACACCACTGAAGAAGAGCCTCATGCCCGCCTGAAAAGTTTCCTGGTAATTCGGTCGGCAAGATGCAGTGGTCAATAAGTGGAGGAGCACCCCAAGCCATTGCAGCCATCAAATGACACCATGCGCGAAGTATTCTTGCTTCAGAAATACAACGGTCTTTTACATCGCTTTCGCCGTATGCAAAATGGTCGATAACAAGGTTACATTTATAGATAACAAAGTAGAAATGCTGGTAGGCGAGTGTAACAACCGGGCTTTGTGAATCAAACCGGAACTCATCCATGGCGCCAACCATATCATTGTCCCCATAAAAATTTCCTGCTGCAAGGACATTGTCAGCCGGGTAGTTGAAAAGTACATTTAAAGGAACGTAGATATTTGCACCAGCAGAACTGGCGATATTCTGAGCAAAACTGGCGTATGCAGCTACAAGCGCAGATTCGGCATCTGCATCAGTGATGTAAAAGTCATCAATACTGATAACACCCTTCTGCGGAATATTGAGTCTATCCTCACTACATGCAGCGAATAACACCACTAATAGCAAGGTTATTATATATTTATTCTTTTTCATTTTGTTTAAGAATTAAATTAGAATGTAACATTTAAACCGAAAATAACCTTCTTTGATTGAGGATATGTCCCGTTATCATAGCCATTAGATGAAGCGCCGTTGTTGGAAGAAGTAGCAGTTTCAGGATCAGCTCCTGGGTAATTTGTAAAAGTAAAGAAGTCCTCCAACGACATATAACATCTCAGCCTGTTGATGAGTACCTTTTTGGTAACCGCAGCAGGAATGGTGTAGCCCAACTGTACCTGTTTGATCTTGAAGTAATCCCCTTTGAACATTGAAGCTGAAGAGCTCCAGAAATTCCAGTCGGAATTTACTTTTGCAGGATCAGGCATCGAGGCGCCTGTGTTTTCTGGTGTCCAGGCGTTTTCATAGTAATACCTGAGCGAGTTACGCATGGGGGTATCGGCACGATAAAATACAGTGAAGATTTCATTACCACCTACGCCGGCACCAAATACGTTCAGGTCGAATCCCTTATAACCGAGGTTTATGTTAATACCGTATGTGTAATCAGGAATTGCTTTTCCAATATAGGTCATATCAGCATCACTTATCGTACCGTCTTCATTCTTATCCCAGAGTTTGGCGGCACCAGTTGCAGCGTCAACGCCATCATACCTGTAACCTCTGAAATGCCAGATTGGTAAACCAACCTCGAATCCTGACTCTACCAGGTTGTTGGTACCAGAAACACCACCTTTATTAGCAGTCAGGCGCACTAATGAAGGATCGAGGTAAGTAACCTCATTGTGTAGTGTGAAAAAGTTTCCGTTGACAGAGTAGGTGAAATCACCGATCTTGTCTTTCCAGCCGGCTTCAAATTCAAAACCGCTATTTTGAACAGCACCTGCGTTGGCAGTGATGGTGGCAACACCAACTTCAGCAGGAGGGGTGGTTGATACGATAAGGTCTTCGGTCTTCTTGTCATAGTATCCCGCTGAAAAAGAGAGTCTGTCATTCAGGAATCTCATTTCAAGACCTAAGTCTAACTGTG
>CAZGDJ010000483.1:0-1683 GCA_964524635.1 uncultured Rikenella sp.
AAGAAATGAACATAATCATACTAAAAAAAGATGGTGTCCCTTTGAGACACCCTCTTTTCTTATTCTATCCTTAACGCATTGGCAGGGTTGTAACTCGCTGCTTTTATTGTCTGGTAGCTTACTGAAAAAAAACCGATAATAAGCACTATCAACGTTGCAATAACATAAATAATTGGATTAATAGTTGCCTTGTCTGCAAACCCTTCCATCCAGTATCTTGAACCGAAATATGCTACCGGATATGCTATGACTGACGAAATCAATATAAGGTATACCACTTCTTTCAATAACAGATTCAATACTATAGAGACTGAAGCCCCGTAGGTCTTCCTTATACCAATTTCTTTAGTCCTCTTGTTGGTCATGAAAGTAACCAGACCAATCAGGCCAAGAGAAGCTATAAAGATCGCGAGGACAGAAAACAGGATAAAGATTCTTCCTGTTTTGAGTTCTGAGCTATAGAGATTATTCCATGTATCAGTAAAAAAATCGTATTGAAATGGCTGGTTTGGGGTGAATTCTTTCCATTTACTCTCTATGGCTTTAATAGTCGCCGGCAGGTTCTTGCCTGAAAGTCTGACAGTGGCAAACTGGTCACCACCGCCCGGGTAAAGAACTGAAAAGCAAACAGGGTCAATAGATTCATGCATTGAAGCGATATTAAAGTCTTTCATTATCCCGATGATCTCATACCTTTGAAATTCCCGGGGGCCATTGGGTTGAAGAATATACTGGCCTACAACAGGTTCCTTAAGTCCCAGTGATTTTACTGCCGCTTCATTTATAAGGACTGCTGTTGAGTCTGTTCCGTATTCCCGTGAGAAGAAACGGCCATCAACCAGTTGAACACCAAGGGCCTGTGGGTAATCTAAACTAACCCAGGTCTGTTGTAACAGATATGTGTTCTTATCCGGGTCATTATCATTAAAGAAAGCATTATTGCTGAAGTCCATTCCCGGGACTTGTCTTGAGAAGCCTGCTTTTTCAACACCTTCAATCTGAAGAATCTGCTCCCTGAATGCCTCCCGCTGTCTCCAGAACGCATCTGACCGGCGGATTACTATCAGGTTATCTTTGTTAAATCCCAGATCTTTCTTCGTCATGAAGTTTAACTGGCTGTAGACTATAATGGATCCGATGATAATAATTATTGAAACTGCAAACTGAAAAACGACAAGTATACCACGTAATCGTTTTGACATAGACCCCGGGCTTAAGGTACCTTTAAGCACCCTGACCGGATCAAATGATGCCACAACAAAAGCAGGGTAGAAGCCTGCAGATAATCCCACAATAACAGTCAGAAGAATGAGGAACAGAAAACCTTTCAGATTGAAAATGCCTGCGGAAAGAGTTTTACCTATTAATTGGTTAAAAGAAGGAGTAAGTGCAACGACAAGCAGAACGGAGAATATCACAGCTATAGCAGTAATAATAAGAGATTCTCCAATGAACTGTGAAATTAATCCGGATTTTTCAGCTCCCATAACCTTTCTGACGCCAACCTCCCTGGCTCTGCCGGCTGATTTCGCAGTAGCCAGATTTACATAATTGATAATGGCAATAAGTAGTATAAGCAGGGCAACAACAGTAAAAATATATACTGTTGCGGGTGATCCGGATGGCTCAAGGCTATACTGGGGTGCGCCCTTCAGGTGAATGTCTTTTAATGGTTCAAGACCA
>CAZGDJ010000484.1:0-1678 GCA_964524635.1 uncultured Rikenella sp.
CATTTCAGAGATGAGATTTCACTGACTCTTAAGCCAGTGTAATAAAACAGTTTCTAGAGCATTTTATCCCTGGGATATTTAGCACAGTCAAACAGATAAAATACTTCATCCTGAGATAAGATTCTTTCAGAGATAGATTCTTTGGGAGAAAGGATTCTTAACGGTCTTCCAGTACCGACCCATTTTGTCCTTGTGGTATCACTGTAATTTTTATAATATACAGATGAAAATAGATTCATGCTGAGGCTTTTATGAACAGTCACGTAAGTAACTATTCTATAAGATGTTATATAAGATTAAAAGCCAGCCGGAAAGTGAGGTTATATAATGGCTGCTATAACAAGACAACCAAAACTGGAAGATGAGGAAATAAGAATGATCGCTGAGTTCATGAGATTCGCGGCACATAACTGCACTATTGAAACTGCAAGTGATGACGTCGATATCACTCAAGCCAAGGTGACAAATGTTATCTCAATACTCAAGGCAATCCTGGGGCAATGAAGCAGAGTACTGGACGAATAAGATTTATCTTGCCTAAAAGATTGCAGCTTTGTTGATTATTCCTGTGAGGTGCCATATGAAGCATCAATATCTCATATTAAAACCAATTCCTCCTTTTCGTCTTGAGTTTACCGTATGGGGTCTCCGTCGTCGTCGTCAAAACATCATAGACCAGTGGAAAAATAGACTATACAAGCGTGTTCTTGTAATCGGTAATCGTCGCATCGGAATCTCCATACACCAAAGTGGGTCCACTTTAAAACCCTCTTTACAAATAAAATTAAGTAAAAAAGTTTCTGATATTGCCCAAAAAGCATTCGTCAAGCAATTTGTTGCAAAGTTGCTGGGAACGCAAGTCAGTCTCGAGCAGTTTTACATGTTTTCCAACCAGGACAGAGCGCTTGGGTCAATCGTATTAAAATATGTCGGATTTAAACCTCCGCGGTTTATCAGTGTTTTTGAGGCCGCGGTTAACGGTATCTGCTGCCAGCAATTGTCACTGACAGCAGGTATCATATTATTGAATAGGCTTGCAATGTTATGTTCGGAGCCTGTTGAAAATGATGGTGAGTTAATGTATGCGTTTCCGGAACCGGAGGAAATCGCTAAATTGAAAATGAGACAACTCAAACAATTAGGTTTCAGCACCAACAAGGCGAAAACATTACTTGAACTGGCAAAGAAGGTAGCCGGCGGTGATGTGAATTTAGAAAGCTTTGACGCACTGGATGATGAGAAAGTAATTAGCGAAATTTGTGAATTGCGGGGACTGGGCCGATGGACCGCAGAATATATGCTTCTTAGGGGATTGGGACGTCTGCAAATCTATCCGGGTGACGATATAGGATTTCAAAACGGTCTGAAACATTGGCTTCAATTTAAGTGTAAAATGGATTATTCCGTCGTAAAGAAAATAATGAAGAGATGGCAGCCGTACGGCGGCATGATATATTTTCATATGCTGCTTGAAAGGCTTAGTCGTGAAAAACTGATAAGTAACGCTTTCGAGAATTCCTGATGGGACACAAAAGGATTACAGTAATGACTGTCGGGCATTCGACTCATCCCATTGATGAGTTTGTGGAGATTCTCAAAGCGCACGGGGTAAAGAAGATTGTTGATGTACGAACAATTCCAAAGTCAAGGCATAATCCTCAATTTAATAAAGACACCC
>CAZGDJ010000485.1:0-1649 GCA_964524635.1 uncultured Rikenella sp.
GAAAATTATCCGTTGAGCCTGAGAACCCGTGGTTTAAACCGGGTGATATAATAAATGTTACCGTAGCAGGCTTTTCACTGCTTGAAACAGGTGAAGGCTTTTTAGCAGAAGTGATTGATGACAATGGGTTCTTTCATAACCTGATTCTTGAAGAAAAACCTGCCGCCCGACTTCTGAAATGCAAAGTTGTCAAGATTAGAAAAGGAAAACCTGTCTTAACTTTCCTGCATCTGGCTTAAGCCAAGGGCAAAATAGAAGTCTTTTATTTGCTATTTTTGCCAATGCTATGAAGAAAGTATTATTCTTTGTGTTGGGTATCGTCGCATTGGTTTGTATTGCAGCCATCATAGCACTTTGGTCTGTAGTAATGAAACCGAATACTGACGGTAATAATGCTCATACCATAATAATCCCTTCAGGATCTACACTTAAAGAGCTGAATGAAACGCTAAAATTAAAAGGGATAATCAGAAACTCACAGAGTTTTCTTGCAGCATCAAAGCTGAAGAACTTTGGCAAGACTATAAAGCCCGGGTATTACAGAATTGAGCCTGGCACAAGCAATAATCAGTTAATCAATATGATAAGATCAGGACGACAAACTCCTGTAAATGTCACTTTTAACAATATCAGAACCTTGAATGAAATAGCCGGAAAGATAGGAGGACAGATCGAGGCAGATTCAGCATCAATTATTGCTTTCCTCTCTGATGAAACAAATTATCATGATGACGGGTTCAATAGTAAAACTGTGATTTCTCTCTTTATTCCGGATACTTACCAGTTATACTGGACAACAGACGCAGAAGGCCTGTATAGAAGGATGTTGCGTGAATATAAAGCTTTCTGGAATGATCAGCGTCTTGCTGCCGCTTCGGAATTACAACTTAACCCAATCGATGTTTCGATTTTGGCTTCCATAATAGATGACGAGGTGGCCAAAGATGATGAAAAGCCTCGAATAGCAGGTGTGTATCTTAACAGGCTTCGTAAGGGCATCCCTCTTCAGGCCTGCCCGACAATAAAGTTTGCTCTTAATGACTTTACCATCAGAAGGGTTCTATATGAGCATCTGACGGTTGACTCACCATACAATACCTATATGCATCGGGGTTTGCCTCCGGGACCAGTCAGATGCCCTACCAAAACTGGTATTGAAGCCGTTTTAAAGGCTGAAAAGCATGATTACCTGTATTTTGCCGCTAAAGCTGATTTTTCAGGATATCACCATTTCTCACGTACCCTGGCTGAGCATAATAAATATGCTGATGATTATCAGAGAGAACTGAACAAACGCAGGATATATGAATAGGGGATCAGATTATTTCCACCTCAGGAGAGATATCGACTGAAAACTTTTCTTTCACAGACTCTCTAATTTCTTCAGCAAGTGAAATGATATCATTTCCCGTTGCGTTGCCATAATTTACAAGTACCAGAGCCTGGTGAGAATGAACACCCGCGTCACCAATCCTTTTTCCTTTCCACCCGCAACGATCAATAAGCCATCCGGCAGCAATTTTCATAGTTCCGTCAGGCATCAGGTATCCCGGAATATCAGGATGTTTTGTCAGCAGATCATTGAAATGAGATGTTGAGACAACAGGGTTTTTAAAGAAGCTTCCGGCATTACCAATCTCGGAAGGATC
>CAZGDJ010000486.1:0-1628 GCA_964524635.1 uncultured Rikenella sp.
AAGCAGCGCATAATGATAGTAAAGTTACCTTGGTATTATAGAAAACTCTGAGAAGCTCTCCTCTTTCAGAATAGTCTTCGCTGTATCTGCTAAGTTCCCTTATTCCCATAAATTCAGCAGGACTGGATCCTGTAATGATATTGAAAATATGAGTGGCTAATGCTAACAGAACAACAGGAAAGAGAAAAGCAAAGAATCTTTTATAATCGGTCTGCAATCTGATAAGGCGCGGTATGGAATAGAACAGAAGAAAGGGCAAAGTGATTTTCAATATCCTGAATACTTCATTAAGTTGCGATGGAGGCCCAAGTAAAACTCCCCAGAGAATTAAAAAAATAAGATAAATAAAGAGAATCTGGAGTGTTTTATTGAAAAAGCTTGGGGGCGCTTTTGGCTTTCCTGTCGCTTTTATAAATGCCAGAATAAAGTATATCTGGCTTACGTCTATGTTCGGTAACCCGGGAAGTACTGAAAGACCCGCCTCATATGTTCCAAAAAAACTTAAAAAACCATCTGAAAGGACCAGAAAAAATGCCAGCCAGAAAGGCTCATCTTCAGATCTGAAATATAAAATAAGAAGTATGACATACCATAATTGCCCAAATATAACGGGCGCCACGTATGTGGCAATGATGGTAACCAGAAGGAGAATTAAGAATTTTAAGAAACCTGAAGGCAATAATCCTTTTGTCATTCCAGGTTCTTTTTAAACAACCGATCTGTCATCCTTTTAATCACTAAACCACCGGCAAAACTCTCTGTAACAGTTTTTCGCATCCTGGTAACAATTTCGTTTCGTAAAGTGTCATTGGCCAACAGATAAGAACAGATTGATTCGGCCTCGCGATAATCTTTAACAAATGGCACATCAAGGCCCTTGAATACATGCTCAAGATCAGGGCTATACTCACAAA
Source organism: uncultured Rikenella sp. (assembly GCA_964524635.1). Lineage (GTDB taxonomy): Bacteria > Bacteroidota > Bacteroidia > Bacteroidales > VadinHA17 > SR-FBR-E99. Next base: position 915 of record CAZGDJ010000486.1, read on the forward strand.
GTGGGAAAATGCCGGAACCAAGGGCTTCAAAAGTCCTGATATGAATCCCGTTAAATAAAGAGGGTACCAGCTCGACCGGGATAATCTTGCTGCAATTATATACCAGGTTGTTAAACTCTTTATCAAATCTGTTATGAGTGACTATCTTGTCTGAAAGCTCAGGGAATGCATTCTGCCAGTGACTGAAATACCCATCCCCGCTCAGATAAATCTTTATATCAAATTTTTTAAATTGATTAAGGTACAGAAATCGTTTATACCCCCAGTTATTTTTATGAGCAGAGCCTACATAAACCATATCTGATTTTTGCTTTCCAAAAATGTCATCCGGGACTTTGAATGGATAATAATCATCAGGACTAAACCCAAAACAATCAAAATATGCATTGTTCAGCCCCATCCTTCTCAGTTGCTCACACCAGAATGAATCAGGTACAATAATATAGTCAGCACCAAATAATATTTGCAAATTATAAATATTCGTAGGTGTGTAAAGAGGGTTATCACCAAGCAGGAAAGCAACTTTTGAAGATTCTTTGAAGGCTTTTATTGTGTCAGGCAGTATATTCTGATTGTTGTAAATAAAGACAAATTCAGGCTTAAGCGATTTGAACTCTTGTAGATATCTTTGGTTTATCCTTCTGACATAATCTTTCTTCCAGATTTTCTTTATCCTATTCGGAAGAGACTCGTAGTTTCTGACAAATCTATTTA
>CAZGDJ010000487.1:0-1613 GCA_964524635.1 uncultured Rikenella sp.
TGGATACTGTTCCGTAACCCGATTCACCCCATAAATATGGTCAAGATGACAATGTGTATCAAGCAGTAGGACGGGTTTTAGTTTTAATGAATCAAGCAGTACCTCAAGTGATTTTTCCTCTTTGCTCCCATAGCAGCCACAATCAATTATTATGCATGAAGTGCCATCTCCTGTCAGGATATAGGTGTTGACATGGATGGGAGAGAAAACTTCTCTGTATATTTTCATCAGATCAGTCCTTGATTATTGCCGTTAGCTATTCCCCGCAGCATAGGCACAAATACATAAGACCCGTGAGAAGAAATACTATAATCATCTTCAGCCGTTCTTACATAAAGAGTCATTGTCTGGGTGTCAGGGCTGCCTTTGGGGACAACAAGTCTTCCACCTGGCTTGAGCTGCCTGAGAAGGGTGTCAGGCACTTCAGAGGTTGCGGCCGTGATAATTATACCATCATAGGGTCCGTATTTAGGTTGACCCTCATAGCCATCACCAAGAAAGAAATGTATCCTGTACCCCATTGAGGTGAGCATTTTCTGGGCTTTTTGATACAACTCCCGCTGTCGCTCGATTGTATAAACCTTTACTCCCATTTCAGCTAATATGGCTGCCTGGTATCCTGAGCCTGTACCTATTTCAAGCACTTTATCACGTTTGCCGACATTCAAAAGTGTTGTCTGCATTGCTACAGTGTAAGGCTGGGAAATGGTTTGACCGGCTGCTATAGGGAACGCTTTATCCTGATAGGCGTGATTTAAAAAAGCATCATCCATGAAGAGATGGCGAGGCACCTTGCTCATGGCCTCCAAAACTTTAATGTCACTTATGCCTTTTGCTTTCAGATCTTCTATCAGTCTCTTCCTCTTGCCTATGGCTTCAAATGACTCTTCAATCATTATAAGATTATTTGTGGACAAAAATAACAAAATAAAAGGCGATAAAATACCATCTGATCTGGCCTGTCATGATTATAATTATTGAAAAAAAATATCTTTGTGAAGCCATCCTGTGTACCCGATGAAAAAACTTGCAAACCGAATTTCTTTGTTCTATTTACTGGCTGACTTTGCGGGTTCTTCTGTTGCATGGGGACTATTCTACCTTTATCGTAAATTCTTCATTGAGAACAAGTTATATGGTGAATATTTCAGGATGGAGCTCAGCAACAAATTCTACCTGGGTATAATACTTATTCCCATGTTCTTTATATCTGTCTACCTCGTGGCCGGATTTTATTCAGATCCTCTCAGGAGGTCGAGACTGCAGGAATTTGGCAAATCACTTGGTGTAACCCTGCTGGCGGTTGTGGTACTTTTCTTTGTGCTTATCCTTGATGATGCCGTTGGACACTATTCGACATATTACAAATTGTTTTTCGTGCTTTTCCTGCTTGAGTTTATTTTAACATGGGTACCGAGGTTCATTATTACTTCTGCAGTGTCAGGCAAGATTCATCGTCGGGAGATAGGATTCAGGACCATAATTTTAGGAAGCAACGGAAAAGCTAAAAAGCTAATTGAGGAAATCAGAAATGAGAAAATACCTGCGGGGAATCTTATTATCGGTTTTGTGAGCGCTGACGGTGCGGTATCTCCCGATCTGGATTCAAAAAC
>CAZGDJ010000488.1:0-1590 GCA_964524635.1 uncultured Rikenella sp.
GGATACTGAGTGTTGTCACAAAAAGTCTTTCTACAGGAATCCCTGTAACAAAAGCTGAGTATTCATACAATGAGTCAGGACAGGATACAATGGTTGTAAGTTATGCATGGACGGGCGTTTGGTCGGTTACGGCAAGGACTTTACAATTCTTTTATCCCGATGGAAAGGTTTCGGCATATCTTCTTCAAAGATGGGGAACAGATGATTGGATAAACAACCGCTGGCAGAAGAATTATGAATATGATACTGAAGGAAAACTGCTTCAATATGACACATTCTATTGGCGAAACAACGCCTGGTCACTTCCAACTATTAATTATGTAAGCTATGATGCTTCAGGCCGCATGGAAATGATAATTTCATACTATCCTACTGGTAATGTTGATTCTCGTATTTTGTACGAGTATAACTCCGATGGATTAAGAACCAGAATGTATGCACAATCTCCGGCAGTCTCAGGGTGGAATAATATGTGGCTTATTGAGTACACTTATGATGCCTGTGGCCATTCATCACTTCAAATACGCTCCAAAGGAATTGGCACTGAATGGATTCAGGAAACCAAAACAATCAGTTACAGATCATTTAATTATGATCTTTATAATGAGTGGTTTGTACCGATATGTTATAAGAGGATTTCACTTAAAGTTCCGGAATGGAAACTTAAGTATTTTCTGCAAAGGGGCGCTTGTATTGGGAAATGTCTGATTGAATCGTGCGGACCTCCCGCCAACCCTGGAATAAGGGGAGGTAATCTGTTGATTTCTCCTTTTACAATTTATCCTAATCCTGCATCGGATCATTTTACTATCAGATTTAATAACAGTGAGTTTTCGGATATGAAAATTGATCTTCTTGACTTCACTGGCAATGTGATGGTTTCATTCTTCAGCCAGGGAGAAAATGAAATCACTATAAACCGAAATGGTTTGAAGAGCGGGAATTATATTTTAAGGATGACTGGAGATGAAACGTACAGTACAATAGTAACTTTCAGGTAAGAAACTTTTATTTATAGTATTGTTTTGCTTTGAGAGATTTCACATTCACAACTTTCAGGTCTTTTCTTGATGTATTGCTAAAAGCAGGTTATGGTTTTACTACTGTCCAAAAAGCTGTTTATGAGCAATCAGCTCCCATTGTTATTCTCAGACATGATGTTGATCTCAGGCCCCGGAATTCACTGGAGACTGCAAGAATTGAAGCGTCCCTTGGGATCAAGGGCACTTATTATTTCAGGGCTCACCCGGATAGTTTTGATATTTCAGTGATCAAAGAGATATCCTCTCTGGGGCATGAAATAGGGTATCATTATGAAGACTTGTCAGTTGCTGTCAGAAAGCTTAACAGCAGGACTATTTTGAAGGAAGAATATGAAGAGAAAGTATCAGAGAAAGCCCTCGTTTCTTTCATAAACAATCTGAAAAATTTCCGGGAAATTACTCCAGTCAATACTATATGCATGCATGGCAGTCCTTTAAGCTCCATTGACAACCGGCTAATCTGGAAATATTATGACTACAGTGAGTTTGGTATTATTGCTGAGCCATATTTTGATTTAAGACTTGAAGAGATGTTGTATCTGACAGA
>CAZGDJ010000489.1:0-1575 GCA_964524635.1 uncultured Rikenella sp.
GAAATTACACAGATTATATCCGTCAATTCATAATTGACATGACACTAGTTGAATCTGATTACACGTTAAAATTGAGTTGTATAATTTGGATGTGATTTACCTAATTTGGAAGATGCTATGGAAAGGAATTTCAAATACCTCGTTTGTAATCCAGAAGATAAAAGGTGGGGCTTATACATTACTGTGGCAGGATCGGCTAATATTGAGCCCAATACCGATTATCCTCCTGTTGGTCATCCTTCAGGCTACAACTTCCATTGGAACCATGGAAGGATTCTGCGAGAATATCAAATCAACTACATCACCGAAGGAGAAGGAATCATGGAAACCAGAAAAAGTCGGTTTCATTTAAAGGCTGGATCAGTGATTCTCCTTCACCCAGATCTCTGGCACCGATACCGGCCTGTCAGGGAAACGGGATGGTTTGAGCACTATATAGGTTTCAGAGGTGAAATAGCAGAAAGACTTATAAGATCATCTGATATTTTACGTGATCTCAATATGTTGCATATAGGTTTTCACGACGCAATAATCCGTGATATCAATGATATTTGCATCGAAGCAAAAAATGAAAGGCCGGGTTATCACCAAGTGTGCTCAGGTTTGGTGATGCATTTGCTTGGCCAGATAATTTCTTTGAAGAAAAATGAAAATTTCAGTCATACACAAATTGAGAATATTATCCAAAAAGCCTGTATCACCATTAGGGATAATCTAAATGCCAATATAAATGTTGAACATCTGGCGTCTAGGCTTGATGTAGATTATTCAATATTCAGAAAGGCATTTAAGAAGTATACTGGATTATCACCAATTCAGTACCATACTTCATTAAGGCTTAAGGAAGCCAAAGATCTGTTAACCAATACTGATCTGAGCATAAAGGAAATTTCGAACTACTTAGGTTTTTGCTCTCTTTATTACTTCAGCAAGCTCTTCAAGGCAAAAGTAAAGAAATCTCCAAGCGAATTCCGAAAGGGGACCATAAATTGGGGTGCCTGAGTTTAAATATACGAATGATTTAACAGTGCTATCATTAGTTCCGGCAGGAGAATCGCCTTGGTAGTGGCAAGCATAGAGAACTTCTTTAACGGCAACGCTTTGTCTCTCAGTTTCTCAAGCGTGATAAACCAGTTAAGGTAATTCTGAAGGTACTTTGTTGACACTCCGTTAAAATCCCTGATCCATGTTTTTAACCGGCTCTCTTTACTGTTAACAGTCTGTACATGGTAAACCTGGTCCTTCGTGTATCCCTTGCTTCCAACCTTAATCTTGTGATGCTCCAATTCCTGAGTCCTGGCAAATGCACTGTAGCTAGTCGACCCTTATTAAGTACCTATATTGATGATAACTAATGATATAAGTTAATGTTAATGTTTGTCAGATTGCAGGCTTTTTGGTAGATTCGCTAAAAAGCTTGCAAAATGATAGGTAAAACAGAGGAGAATCCCCAGTTGAACGTATTCCGGATCCCGTTGGTGAATGTGATAAATATGAAGCATGAGTTAGTCGAGTTGGCTCAGCGAATCAATTGGAAATCAATCGAGAAGGACTTTGCTCCTTATTATGCTGATA
>CAZGDJ010000490.1:0-1574 GCA_964524635.1 uncultured Rikenella sp.
GAAGCATCCACCCACTTATAGACCTTGTCAGCCCGTCTCACAAGTTTCGGCTCCGGCACAGAACACAGAGTTGTCTTAAAGGCGGTGTCGACCGTTTTGGTGTCTGCATCACGAAGTTCCCTGACAATGTGCTCAATAATACCTGTGGTAGGGCCTGTGAATAAAATGGTATCTCCCATGCTTAGGTCTCCTGTCTCAAGCTTTATTTCTGCAACACCGGGTTTTTTAAAATAATTGGTGACTTTGCCAAGGTATATTCTTCTTTTAGTGGCAGCAGAGCCATAAGTCGAACTCCATTCTCCGAGCTTTTGCCCAAGATAATAGCCATCCCAGAAGCCCCTGTTAAATACTGTCGATAAACGCTCCCTCCAATCTCTGATCTTTGCCTCTCCGAATGAACCATCGGCAATTGCTGACGCCGCTTCACTGTAGCATTCAGATACTGTTTTTACATATTCAGGAGATCGTGCTCTTCCCTCAATTTTAAGCACTCTTGCTCCGGCTTCTATTATCTGGTCAAGAAAACCTATTGTACAAAGATCTTTTGGAGACATGATGAATTCATTATCTAGTTCAAGCTCATAGCCTGTCTCTTTCTCCGTAACAATATATCCTTTGCGGCAGGTCTGATAACAATTTCCTCTGTTTGCTGACGTGTTGTTTTCATGAAGACTCAGGTAGCATTTGCCAGATATCGCCATACAGAGTGCTCCATGAATAAACATTTCGAGCCTGACCGGCTTCCCTCCAGGACCACATATGTTATCACTTAAAATAGTGTCATATATATGCTTGATTTGTTGCAGGTTAAGCTCTCGTGATAATACTGCAACGTCTGCCCATTCAGAATAGAATTTCAGGGACTCTGAGTTTGAAATATTCAGCTGAGTTGATAAATGCACTTCTATTCCTGCCTGTGCGGCAGCAATAATTGCAGACTGGTCAGTTGCAATTATTGCCGTTATGCCGGAGGCTTTAGCTGCCTCTGCTATCTGTTTCACCAGGGCTAACTCATCATCATAAACAACAACATTCAGAGTGAGATAGCTTTTTAAACCTGATTTGTTACATATCTCAGCAATATGGGAAAGGTCATCAATAGTGAAGTTATTGGAAGAGCGGGCTCTCATATTAAGCTGCTCTACTCCGAAGTATATTGAGTCTGCACCTCCCTGTATTGCAGCCTGCAGAGACTCCCACGATCCTGCCGGCGACATTATTTCAATATCACTCCTTTTCATGAACGGCAAAGATAATATTACTCAGATTTTTTTAAGACAACTCTCATACAGGTTCCCTTCCCCATCTCACTATGCTTGACGAATATCCTTCCTTTATGGTATTCTTCAATGATTCTTTTTGATAATGAAAGACCCAGTCCCCAGCCATGTTCACGCGTTGTATAACCAGGTTTGAAGATAGTTTTAAAATCCTTTTTATATATTCCCTTGCCGGTATCTTCCACATCAATCATTGCTTCCTTCCTTGTCTCAGACAACCGGATGATTATCGTTCCATCCCCCCGCACGGCATCTATGGCATTCTTGACGAGGTTTTCAATCACCCATCCCAGA
>CAZGDJ010000491.1:0-1574 GCA_964524635.1 uncultured Rikenella sp.
GACCAAATGTTCAGGCATATACTGCGGGCTTATCAATTATATATTTTCAGGGATAATGAAATGCACTATCATGGAAGTATTTCAACTAAGAATGGAGTTGACAGCATCAATGACCTGGAGAAGTTAAGAAAGATTTATTTTGAAAACAGTGAGTCTCTGCAATTTTACGATTTGTATCTGGCTCCATCGTGCAATAAAGATTCAATTCTTCTTCTGGCCCACAATGAACTCGATCAATTTATCTTTGATTTGGCTGATAATCTTAACGCAGATACTAATAACCTGGTCAAAATCAAGACTTATATATATAACGATAGATTTGATTTGCAGAATTTCTTAGGAATACCTCATGAGTTTAAAATGTGGGGATTGTGTGTTAATAATGTGATTCATAATTATAAATATGATTTAAAGGTCATCAGACACGAGTCGGCTCATAATTTCATCTTGCAGAAAATAGGAGATAACACAAACAATTTTTTTACAGAAGGATTCAGACAATATACTGATTATCTGTTCAGTGAAGACAACTATCAGAAGGATAGGGGCATAACTCTTGAACATCTGGATTTATTAACAACAGATCTGATTCAGAAGGATATTTTTTTCAACACGCCACAATCATATCCAATTTCAGGTGTTTTCGTAAAGTTTATTATTGATAAGATAGGCTTGGAAGATTTTAAAAGAATTTACTCAGATAATGAAATCGATTCGGACTTACAGAATTTATATAACTATTCTTTAGAACAGCTCATTGAAGAGTTTAAGGAAACGGTAACTCATTAGCACTGCAGAACAAGGATAGTACTTTAAAAAGCAACTCCCACAGTAGATAATATTAATTTCCCCTCCTGAGCTAGGAGAGCCTGTCCCGCGTCAGCGGGAGGTCCGGCGACGAAGGAACCGGGGGGTGGCATGAAAACATTATGTCCAAATTAGTTGGAATTCAGTACTTTGGAAAGAGAGTATAATATATTTCTGTAAAACGATTGAAAACCTAATTATTTATCAAGAACCGGATTATGTTTTGCGGTTTATCAATTACTATTTCAGACCAGTACATACATACCACCCCGCCCTGACGGTACCGTCAGGGCACCCCTCCTGACTCAGGAGGGGAAACCTCTTATTCCTTCCTTTTCCTGTGATCCAGCTGGGATTATTCGCAGGCTCATGATCCCTAAGGAGGGGGCTATGCAAGCCAAACGATGTCGCAGCAAGCTGCTTATCATTTTTTGTTTCTTCGCAGAAATTAAGACTTGCGTCTCATTCTGCTCATAAACAAAAAATGCTCCTGACGGAGCATCGTTTGACTTGTGATCCAGCTGGGATTCGAACCCAGGACCCTTCCGCAAAGCGGAATGCTCTACCGGCTGTTTATAAGGTTGGTAATAAAGGACCTGGACTTCTGGGCTTTGATGAAAGCCTCTCTTTTCATAGCTTCCTTTTTATCTGCAAAGATCTCTGTATACACAATTATCCAGGGTATGCCTATATCGGTATATTTTCCCTTCTTCCTGTTATGCTCTGCAATTCTTCTGTCAAGGTCATTAGTGTAACCAACATAAAAT
>CAZGDJ010000492.1:0-1547 GCA_964524635.1 uncultured Rikenella sp.
TAGTTTCAATATCTGATGCACTGGCACCCGAATAGGTTGTATAAACCGAAAGGAATGGTAGTTCGATTTCGGGATACAAATCCACGGGCAGCTGCGTCAGCGAGTACAAACCCATAACCATTGTGATCACAAAGATCAGGATGGTTGTTATCGGCTTCTTTACTGCACTGCCATATATACTCATTGTTGTAGATTTCTGAAATTAGACACTATTTTACTTCAATTTTACGACCGTCAATCAGTCTTGCCTGGCCTTCAACAACAAGATTGTCACCCTCGCTTATTTTACCCTCGGCAATCTCGACCATATCATCGAACCTTTTGCCAAGTTTCACTTCACGACGTGAGGCGACTCCGGCAACATTGATAAAGACATACCTGTCATTGGTGCCTTCCTGAACCATTACAGCATTTGAAGGAAGAACGAATGCTTCAACCTCTCCCATGTCAATGTAAACCCTGGCAAACATACCCGGACGAAGGAGCTCATTGTTATTGGGTATCTCAATCTCTGCCTCAAATGAGCGAGACATTGCATCTACCGTAGGGTGTACCCTGAAAATCCTTCCGCTGAATTCTTTGTCAGGATAGACATCAGCCACAATACGGGCTTTCATCCCGTTTTTGATAAGTGGGTAATTCTGCTCAGAGATGCTGACGGTAATCTTAACAGGATTGATCTGCATCAGTGTGACCACCGCTGCTTTTCCTGTCATTGAAGGAGCACCCGAATAAAGTTCACCATTCTCAAAGTATTTTCCTGTTATAATACCACTAAAAGGAGCCTCAAGAAGAGTATTCTGCTCCATGAAGTCTACATTTGTCTTGGTGACATCGTACTGTGCCTTCATCTGATCATAGGTCTGCTGTTTTATACTTCCCACTTTTATAAGGGTGTCCATCCTGGCAAGATCTTTTTCAAGGTTTGCAAGCTGTATCTTGGTGGCATAATATTGAGTACGATCCATAAGGAAAAGTTTCTGTCCCTTCTGGACCCTGTCTCCTACCTCGACATAAATCTCATCTACGCGACCCGGGGTCGAAGGCGCCATATTGACCTCTTCATATGCCTGGATAGTGGCAGTATAATCTATTGTACGTGCGATCCTGGTCTTTGTAACCGGAATTGTTTTTACAGGTATAGAAGCAACAGCTTCTTCTGCAGAAGCAGAAGCTTTTGCTCCGGTCTTTTTTTCATTTTGTGAGCAAGCCGTTAAAAACATAATTCCGGCCAGAACAAACGAGAGTACGTTAATTTTATTCATTCTATTAATATTAATTGTTTTATTATCTGGATGTTACAAATTATTTAGAAGCTTATCTAGAGCCACTTTTGTCTGAAGAAGGTTCATCAGGGCAGAGAGGTAGTCATTCTGTACTGCCAGGTAATTGTTGTTTGCCTGGGTGAGATCAAGGCTTGAGGCCATGCCCTGGTTATACTTGTTCTGAAAACTCTTTAAAACCCTTTCTGCAAGCTCAATGTTTTCTTTCTGGCTTTTATACTGTTCATTGGCACTTACCATGTTATTCCTGAGCTGCCTTTCCTG
>CAZGDJ010000493.1:0-1545 GCA_964524635.1 uncultured Rikenella sp.
GTATGGTATTTTGCTGAAGCCCTCAAGCTTGACACCAGCAAATTAATCCAGTCTGATATTCTGACAAGAGCCGCTGCAATGGAGCTTGCGTCAGGCAAGAGGCAGGAGGCCAGAAATCATGGAGAACAGGCTTATGAGCTGAACAAAAAGAATGGGAAAGCACTTCTTATTATCGCTGAAGCTTATGCAGGAAGTAAAATTGGAGATGCTTTTGACAATCACGCTGCTTACTGGGTTGCCGTTGACTATCTTAAAACTGCCAGGAGTGTTGATCCCTCCCTGAAAGCAATGACTGATGAAAAAATTAAGGCCTATTCAAAACTATTTCCTACAAAAGAAGAAGGATTCTACAGGGGCATGACAGACGAAGGAGTAGTTTACAGAGTGGGCGGATGGATAAATGAAGTCACAATCATAAGATTCAGAAAAGAGTAAGCTTTATGCGTGATCGGTTATTATATTATATAGTCACTCTTTGCATGATGATAGTAGTTTTATTATCATCATGCAAAGAAGAAAAAATACCTTTGGCGGATATGCAGATAAAGGATATACCGTCATTGTCAAGCCAAAATGCAGAGGTGATGTATTCAGATTCCGGGAAGGTGACTTTAATAATGCGTGCACCTCTCATCAATCGTTATGATAATTCTGAATATCCGCACACAGAGTTTCCTGAAGGTATCAACGTACTGTTCTATGAAAAGCAAAACACACCCCAGGCAAGTATTACAGCACGTTTTGCCCGTTATACTGATGATGATAAGCTCTGGGAACTGCGTGACAGTGTTGTTGTCGTGGATGAAAAAGGAGGAATTCTTGAGACCGAGCTGCTTTACTGGAGTGAGGAAAAAGAGAGAGTATGGTCTGACAGATTTGTTCAGTATACTGATAAAGAACAAACTGCAAGGGGCACAGGCTTTGAAGCTGATCAGCGCTTCAAAAAGTGGAAAATTAAAAACGCAAGCGCAGAAGTATACATAGAAGAGCAAAAAAGTAATCCCGGACGCACAGATAATGAATAAAAAAGCAATCCTGGCAATCGAAATAATATGGATAACCCTTGGCATTCTGTGTTTAATGATTACCATAAGGGAATTATTTATTACCAGGGGTGGTAAAGCCTGGATCTTTGGTCTGATGGCGGCTTTAGCCTTTGTACTGGCCTGGGTGCGTGACAGGCAACGTAAAAAATCATAACTTTATACCATGAACCCACTCCTGGTAATTTTAATCGCTTTGCTTCTTGGGGCTTTCTTCTCAGCAATTGAGCTTTCATTCCTCACTTCAAACAGGCTCAGGGTTGAGCTTGACCGTAAGCAGGGAATGATTGGATCAGGAATAATTTCATTATTCTACGAAAAACCCGGGCAGTTTATTGCAACCATGCTGATTGGCAACAATGTCGCAATTGTAATATTCAGTATGATGTCAGCCACCCTGCTTGAAAAGCTCATGGGTAGCGTCATAGCTTCTGACGTTCTGATATTTGTATTACAAACTGTCATCACAACTTTGATCGTTCTGACCTTGGCTGACTTTCTT
>CAZGDJ010000494.1:0-1533 GCA_964524635.1 uncultured Rikenella sp.
ATTTCCGGCCAGGGAACCGCGGCACTTGAGCTGATGGCGGAACAGCCCTCCCTCGATGTCATCATAGCGCCGGTCGGCGGCGGCGGCCTCCTCAGCGGAACAGCTATTACCGCCAGGCACCTTAAGCCCTCGATCAAAATATATGGCGCTGAACCCGCCCTGGCCGATGACGCATGCAGATCATTCAGAACAGGGGTTATTTATCCGCCACTGAAACCACAGACGATTGCTGACGGATTACTGACAGCCCTTTCAGAAAGGACATTTACAGTCATCAGTGAAAACGTGGATGATATTATCACTGTGACTGAAGAAGCAATCATTGAAGCAATGCTTTTTGTGTGGGAGAGGATGAAAATAATTATTGAACCATCATCAGCTACAGCCCTTGCCATTGTATTGAGTAATAAGCAGATGTTTACCGGGAAAAGTGTCGGGATAATTATCTCAGGTGGGAATGTAGATATGATGAAACTGCCGTTTAATCAGCTAACCTGAAGTAAGTAATGATTGGGTAATGATCTGAATACTTGACCTTTACAATATCAAAATCAGTACATTTCAGTTCATCAGTATAAAGAACGTAATCAATTCTGTTGGGAGGATATTTACCTCTGTATGTAAAGCCGGCACCATAACCAGCTTCAACAAAGGCATCCTTGAGACCGTGTTTCATTTTACGGTAAGTATATGAAACCGGAGTATCATTAAAGTCACCTACAATAATAACAGGATAAGGTGATGTCTCAATATGCTTTCTTACCCTTGCCACCTGCACTGACCTGCTTGCAAAACCCCTTACCAGGCTTTTAAATATACCCACTATCTTGCCAATAGAGCTGCTTTCTCCCTCATCAGTGATTTCACTCAGTAATGAACGCTCCATCCTTTTCAGCCTGAATGACTGGAGGTGATTATTATATACCCTGAAAGTGTCAGTATCAACAACTATGTCACTAAAAATTGTCAGGCTTGAAGATTTGGGGTGAACAATGTCTCCCCTGTTGATTATGGGATATCTGCTTATTGTTACTATTCCGTAATGATTTCCCGTGGTACTGTTCACCAGCTTGACATGTGAAAAAAGCCTGCCTCCAAGACCTTCCCTGAGCTTCTGTTCTCCTGCATTTACATCTCCTTTTACAAAGTATTCCTGCAAGCATAAGATGCCGGGGTTTTCCTTTTTCAGGAGTTGTACCATCTTCCTGTAAGAGTTTTTCTCACCCTCCTCATAGAAGTTAAATAAACGCACATTGTAGCTTATTAACTTAAGATCATGGTGTACTTCAACTCCATGATTACGGAATTTAATGAAGTTATGTATGTAGCCTATTCCTAAAAGAATTGCTCCAAATGAGATTATAGCATACCATTTTCTCTTTACGGCCCATATGCATGCCATGATGAAGTTTGCCAGGACGATATATGGATACGCCAGTCCGAACAGCGAAGGAATTGCTGTGACTGAAGGGTTAATGTAAATTGACAGGTAAGCAAGGGTCAGAGCTCCCAGAAGAAGTCCGTTAACTACCA
>CAZGDJ010000495.1:0-1531 GCA_964524635.1 uncultured Rikenella sp.
TTACGATTATCAGAAGGCAAAGGAAGCCTATTATAAGGCAGTTGCTGAAAAAAAAGAGCCTGTAAAAAAGACTTTCAGGCATGAGATAATGGAATCAGTTGAAATTTAAACCAAATAAGTAAAGACATGGAAAGTACATTTATTCGCTCTGTGAATATCACAGAATACAGCGGGAAGGGTTACCACGACGAAAAGGAGTATATCTCCGCTTCAGGGTTAAAGAAGCTTAAAACGTCTCCCGCACACTTTAAGGAGGAAGAGGATATCACCGAAACTGAAGCGATGATTTTCGGGTCTGCTTATCACTGTTTTGTTTTAGAGCCTGAAAGATTTGAAAATGAATATTACATATTCAATGATCAGGCTATATGTGAGGTATTAATCGGGGAGGGTTACAAGTCGCCCCGGTCAACAAAAACATATAAGGAATGGCAGGAATCAGAAATGCGGATAATAGGGGATAAGAAAGTTATTGATAAGGCTGCATTTGAAAGAATCCGTAAGATGCGGGACAGGCTTTTTTCACACCCTTACGCAAAGATGCTGCTGTCAAAAGGTCGTCCTGAAGTTGGATATATGGGAGAGATTGAAACCGAAGCCGGAACCATTAACGTCAAATTTAAGCCTGACTACATTAAGGACATTAAACACCTGATTGTTGATCTAAAAACTACCGCTGATGCTTCCGCTGATGGATTCCAAAGGTCTGCTGCTGACTTAAATTATCATATACAGGCTGCCTTTTATGCTGACCTGATGACTAAGATTGAAGGTCAAAACAGGGACTTTAAATTCTTCTTTATTGCTCAGGAAAAGAAAGCACCTTTTGCATTTAACCTTTTTGAAGCCGGGCCACAGTTTATTGCTCAGGGCAGATATGAATATGAAATGCTTCTGCAATTATACAAGTATTGTCAGAATAACAACACATGGCCGGGATACCAGGTATTCTGTCAAAACCGATTTGGAATACTTGAATTAAAACTCCCTGCATGGGGGATTAAGGACTTAACATATTACGATCATAAACCAACCAAACATGAACAAGTTACCAACTATTCAGGAGCTACGGTCTGATGTAATGACCAAAGCTGACCAGAATGATTTAAATGTCATTTTGAATGTAGAACCGCCAAAAGAATGGGTAAAACAACATCCATTTGCAAAGAACGTGAAATACCTTCCGATTGAACGGATTGAATATTTACTTACCAGGATCTTCTTAAAGTGGTTTGTCGAAATCAAATCAACTCAGATCGCAGCCAATAGTATTGTGGTTACTGTCAGGCTTTTTTATCAGGACGTTTTGACAAAAGAAATGCTTTGGCAGGATGGGATAGGAGCTGCACCCCTTCAGACAGACAAAGGAGCCGGAGCCGTTGACTTCAATGCGATCAAATCGGATGCAGTTATGAAAGCTGCCCCGGCTGCTGAAAGCTATGCAATAAAAGATGCTGCTGAAAAGATAGGCAAGATTTTCGGGAAGGACTTAAACCGTGCTGATAAAATCATGTACGATAATCTTTTGGGA
>CAZGDJ010000496.1:0-1528 GCA_964524635.1 uncultured Rikenella sp.
TTATCGAGTCTGGGTGAAAACGCATCTAAAGTCGCTCAGAACAGGCATATCGAGCTTTCTACTCTTGTCAAAAATCTTCATCAGGAGCTGGAATGGATTCCCCTGATGGCCATCCGTAAGGAGCGAGATCAACGTTACAAGTCGGCTTCTGACTTAGCTGAGGACGTTCAGAATTACCTGGACGGTAATCCACTGATTGCCGGGCCGGAATCCAGTCTATACAGGGTTAAGAAGTTTATCAAAAAACGAAAAAGATTAGCTGCATCTGTTGTATCTATTGCAGTAATTGGATTGATTAGTCTTATTATTATCAGCCTGATGTATCTCAATTCAGAAAAGTTACGAATCTCGGCTGAGAAATCTGAAGCAAAGGCTGTGACTGCACAGAAGGACGCTCAAGCCCAAAGAGATAAAGCACAAGCGGCGCTGGTCAAGGAAGCAGAAGCGAAAACTGAAGCAGAAAAAGCCAGAGATAAAGCCGAAAGGCAGTTATACTGCAATCGCATAACCCTGGCGGATGTATATAGGGGAAATAATGCAATGCATGCTCTTGAATTACTCGACTCCTGTCCGGAAAATTTACGGGGGTGGGAATGGTATTGGCTTCAAAATTCAAGCAGGGACAATGCATTATTACACCACATTCATTTGCACAAAGAAATGGTTAATAGTGTCGCGTGCAGTCCTGATGGCAAATATATGGCTTCTGTCGGAAATGATTTTAAGCTTTTGATCTGGGATTTACAGACAGGGATGAATATCGGCGGCCATGTCGGATTCAGGGGTTCACCTATTAGTGTGATGTTCAGCCCTGATGGAAACTATATTCTTACCGGGAGTTTTGATGGAGTGACCAGAATCTGGGATGTTCAAACAGGTAAAATTATAAAATTTTTTGACCTTGGAATTAACAATGGAACAACTCGGGCATGTTACAGTCCGGATGGAACGTTTGTGATCTCATCCAATGAGGATAATATCGTCATGTGGGACATAGTCAATGAAAAAGAGATCTTAAATATACCTGAACATCAGGTGATTGGAAGTATTGCGATTAATCCGGATGGAAAAAGTATTGCCTCAGTGAGTACTATTGCCGGCAGTATTAAGATATGGGATGTCAAGTCCGGCAAGAATACAAAAGTACTCCAGGGATATACAGGCGGTTTGAGTTCAGTGGCCTATAGCCCGGATGGTACGAAAATAGTCTCTGGAGGCGAAGATAAAATTTTAAGATTATGGGATATTAATTCAGGAACAGCATCCGATTTGGGCAAACATGAAGGGCAGATTCTTGCGGTTGTATTCAGTCCCGACGGCAAGACTGTTGCCTCCGGAGGCAGAGATAATGTTGTCCGTCTTTGGGACGTTGAGACAGGTACGTCCCGGAGATACTTTCGAGGGCATGAAGATGCGGTAACATCGCTATCGTTTGCACCCGATGGCAAGAAACTGGTCTCTGGAAGCGAAGACAATTCAATTATCATTTGGGATTTATTAGAAGGAACAATGTTGTCGAGGTTATTTC
>CAZGDJ010000497.1:0-1526 GCA_964524635.1 uncultured Rikenella sp.
AGGATTATCACTGATGATTCAAAACTCAGGATATTATTCACAACGAAGGGCGGTGAAGTTACGGAGGCATTTGCCGGACAATTAAAATATGCAATGTCTTCCAAGTATCCGGTGAAACCGGAAGGGATGGACATGGGTATATTCCTGTCGCTTTTAATATTCAGATCCGAAGGGATGACCCTCAGGTTCAAATCTGAATCACCTTCTTGCGACCTGGAATTAATTTTTCCTTAGTGCTTCGATTCAGGCTGATAATCAACAGATTATCTGTCTGAGGAGACCATGCCTGATATCGGAGTATCTACAGATAATCTCCTCTTTTAAACCTTTCGATTTCTACGCCCATCGTAGTTGCAACATCTGAGATTATAGTCTTAAGCCTGTCATCCATCTGTGAAGATGTCCCCATCTCTTTCAGCATATCCATCCTTTGCTCCAGTTGCTCGACCAGCGGAGAAAGGTTATCGGATGGGATAGACGAGTCCGCCAGCTTTTCTGCATAAAAATCGACAATGTCCAGTGTGTCTTTCAGGCCGGTCAGCACATCCCTTTTTTCTTCAAAAGGATCTTGCTTGAGAACTATCCCGATACCATTGGAAAAGGGCATCTGGATATTGGCAGCGCTCTTATTCTCACTGCTCGATGATGATGTGGTGAGCTTATCTATGATTGCCTGAAAGTCATTCTTTTCAGAGATATTTTTCCTCTCATTTTTATCAGGCTGATTAAACGACACCGTCTGACGATCATATATCTTCATTTTTTATCCTCCCTATAGAACCCGGACAAACATCTATTATCCATCGGCCTCCGGAAGATGCGATTTTCTGGAAGCACGATTTACAAAGATTTATTGCAAAATGCCTGCCACAGGTGGCGGATTTTTTATTCCATCTGTTTTTAATATTCACTTCGTGATGCAGCATTATTAAAATAGCAAATTTGGCTAACTATATTAATCAGTTAGAGTTTCCTGATATGTTTTTAAAAATATCCCACTATCGTCATACCTGAATCGGCAAATGGAGTTCTCCTGGTAAATAAACAGGAAATTCAGGAAATCAGGAAAATTTTTCCATAGCTTTGCAGGAAATTTATCCTCTTTTTATAGGAGATTAAACATCACAAATTCGGAAATTCAATTAAATGGACACAATCGGATACAAATTCAATGGAAAGGTCTTCCATGATAAAAGGTTAGAAGATCTTTTCCAGTTTTGCATTGAATGTTTCGGGAGTAAAAGGCTTTACAATATAATTGCTTACGCCTGCCTGAACAGCCTGAATGACATTTTCCTTCTGGCCTTCAGCGGTTACCATTAAAAATGGAATGTTTTTCAGGTTGCTGTCGGCCCTGACTGCCTTCAAGAGTTCGAGACCGGTCATATTCGGCATATTCCAGTCTGAAACAATGAGTCCGACCTTTTCTTTTCTGAGTTCCTTTAAGGCAACCTCTCCATCCTCTGCTTCAATCAAGTTACTGAATCCCAACTGTTTAAGCACGCCTTTAATTATTCTTCTCATGG
>CAZGDJ010000498.1:0-1518 GCA_964524635.1 uncultured Rikenella sp.
CAGATAAATCATCCATTTCGAGAATGGTTTGGATATGCAAGTTCTACCGTACTCAATGATACACTTTATATAGTTGGGAATTCTGGGTTAATGGCTTATGATCCTGTAAATAATTCATGGAGATCTCTCCCATATGTATCACCCTATTTCGTTTTATTTTCACTTAACAATAAACTTTGGTGCGGATTGGAGTCTCCTCATTACAACAGCGATGGTAATAAACAACAATTCCAAAAATGTGAACCCTCAATTAGTTACACCTGGTCAAAATTACCAGATTTTCCATTGCAGATCTTTGATTATATTACCACTTACTTTACCTTAGGCGGAAAGGGCTATTTCATATTATCAAATAATCATATTTACGAATTCAACCCAAATACATTATCTTGGACAAGAAAGTCAGATTTTCCCGGACCTTCCCGGTTAACAGGCACTTCGTTTGTTGTTGGCGGATTTGCTTATTTTGGGACTGGGGCAACTTCATCTGGAGAATTAAGTGACATCTGGAAGTATAATCCATCAACAGATTCGTGGACCTATGTTTTCAGTTTACCTTTACCAAGATCTGGAGCAACAGCTTTTTCTATTAATGGGAAAGCATATATTGGATTTGGGCTTATGAACCAATATGAAGAGCTATATGATTTTTATGAGTTTGATCCTGACTTTTAGCGTCTCTGCGTGAAATCAAAAATTTTTTCGCAGAGCCGCAGAGTCGCAAAGTGTTTTAAGCAATCTCGGTGATTCTCTGTGCCCTCCGTGTCTCCGTGTTATAATAGACTTGCACGACTTCTTAAACAAACAAAAAACCCTCCTTTCATCGCTGAAACGGAGGGTTTTAAGATATTATTGCGATTACTACTGACCGTCAGAAGCCATGAGGAGGAATGGTTTCATCTCAAAGCTGTGATAGTAAGGTCTTAGTCTTTCAGTGTTATAGTCTGACAGTTTGACGATCTTTTTTGATGCGGTGACAACATCGATCGGCAGGTTGTCATATCTTCCGTTCTTAAGCACTACGAGCCGGCCATGAACGCCGCTAAGGATAAGATCGAGGGCAAGGTTTCCATACGCCATAGGCACTATTGAATCGAGGGCATCAGGATCGCCGCCACGTACCATATAACCAAGCTTCTGGTTAATGACGTTAACTGTCTTGCCACTGTTATACCTGCCTGAGAGATCTTTAAGCCTTGCGGAAACAAGATCACCGATACCACCCAGTTTAGCGTGGCCATAAGCGTCTTTTTCGCTGTCGGCAAAAATCATCTCTCCGCCCTTGAACATTGCGCCTTCAGAAACAAGTACGATAGAATATTTACTCGGGTTGTTGTTCCTGTCGTGAACGAGCAATTCAGCGAGCCGTTCAATTTCAAATTCGAACTCAGGTATTACGCAACGGTTTGCTGCACCAGCCATTGTTGGCAACATAGCAGTAAACCCTGCATAACGACCGAATACTTCCAGGACAAGAAGTCTCTCATGAGAACCTGCAGAGGTCCTGAGACTGTTAAC
>CAZGDJ010000499.1:0-1516 GCA_964524635.1 uncultured Rikenella sp.
AGACAGGATCGTCATAAGCAAATCGGAATCAAGGATTAAGCTGTTTAAATCGCCTGATCAGACCTATTTTGAAATTTTGAGGACAAAAATGATGTGGGGCGGAACCACATATAAGGCGGATTAAAATGGAAACAACCAGGGTGAATTTCCATGTTGACAGAAGGGAAATAAGTTATCTTCGATGGATCATGGAATCCTATGACGGTATGGCATTTCTTAAGACTATTGATTCCCGCCAGGCATTGATAGAGCTGGAGATTTCACCCGGTTGTGAAAGGCTTGTCCTGGAACTGCTCGACCACCTTAGAAACCATGAACATATTAAAATTACACCGGTTTTAAATATGAGCTGACCGGTCCGCATTATAACTTTTTGAATGATTTATTTTTTCAGATTTGGAGTATCACACTGTGAAGCGCTTATTTTATATAGCGACAATGGGTTGTCAGATGAATGAAAGCGATTCCGACATCCTGGCACAGCATCTTATAAATTCCGGATTATCCATGGTTGATGATCATGAAAATGCGGATTTAATAATGATCAATACATGCAGTGTAAGGGAAAAGGCTCAGCAAAAGGCATTTAGTCTTCTTGGAAGAATGATAGCCTTAAAAAAGAGACGCCCTGAAATCGTGCTGGGCATCATGGGGTGTATTGCCCAGCAGGATGGTGCCGCCCTGTTGAAAAGGCACCCCGAAGTTGATCTTGTGCTGGGCACGAGAGAAATAGGGCATATTACCGGCATTCTGAGCAGGATAGAACAAAACGGTGAAAGGATCGCCGCAACCGACCTATCGGCTGAAAGCAATACTCCGGTTATTAATGAGGGTTATTTCAGGGGGAGGCTCAAAGGATTCGTCTCCATCATGGAGGGATGCAACAACTTCTGCAGCTATTGCATCGTACCCTATGTAAGGGGGAGGGAAAAGAGCCGTCCGGTTGAATATATTATCAGCCAGACAGAAAACCTGATATCCCAGGGCGTGAGGGAAGTCACCCTGCTTGGTCAAAATGTTAATTCCTATTTTTCCTCTGAATCAGGGGATGTGAATTTCCCCGAGCTCCTTTCCCGATTAAGCAGCATCAGAGGGCTTTTAAGAATAAGGTTTACAACATCCCACCCCAAGGACTTATCTGATGATCTTATCTGCTGTTTCAGACGCCTTCCAAATCTCTGCCCCCATATCCACCTTCCTTTTCAGTCCGGTTCAAACAGGATACTGAAAATGATGAACAGGGGGTATTCGAGAGAGGATTATATCAGCCTTGTTAAAAAGCTTCGTGAAATAAGGCCTGATATCGCAATAACAAGTGATGTCATTGTGGGGTTTCCGGGCGAAGATGTGGATGATTTTAATATGACACTTGATCTTGTGGAAAAAATAGAATTTGATAATTTGTTTTCATTTATATATTCTGACAGAAAAGGGACAATTGCGGAAAAAATGGACAAAAAGATTTCAGAAGATATCAAACTGTCCCGATTAAGAATACTGCAGGACAAGCAAAAAG
>CAZGDJ010000500.1:0-1510 GCA_964524635.1 uncultured Rikenella sp.
AAGAATCCGCAGTGGAGATGCTTGAAAACAGGTCATGTGTACTCACTGATTCAGAACAAACACGATAAAGGAAAACCTTGCATGGGTTGAGGAGTATAAAAAGAGGTCTGCTTTTGATTCTTGTTGATTTCTTCAGGGATCTCCTTGAGAACAAATTGCCTACACCTTCTATCTCATGCCGGTTTTGACCGGCGCTTTCGGATTGTCCCCTATTCGTCCCTGGTGTCGTTACTGTCTTAAGGTGTCATTTCGACCAACTGGAGAAATCTTTATATTTTTTTATAAGCAAGATCTCTCCTTACAGTTGATGCCTGACATGACCCCAGGCTTTTCTATATACCTGTTTTTATCCTATTGTCCAGGCGAAATCGGAGTAATTTGACCATTAGCCATTCCGGATATTATACCGGTTGGCGCAGTAAAGGTGCTGAAAGCCCCTTCTGTTTTTTTTCTGTTCTCTTCATCGATGGCAGCCCAGGTCTCTTTATACTCGCAGATTTTTCTTTTAACACGTGAGCCTGTTTCTATTACATCACGACATTCGATTTTCTTCATTATATCTTCTTTTGTTCCATTATCTGATTTTTCTTTTGTGGCTAAAGTATTGGCTGTAGTGTCGGTGGATGTAGTTGGTTTGGTTGGCGCCGTGGCACATGAGGTAGTCAATAGCATGATAATTATTACGCAAACCAATGGCATGGAGGTTTTTGCCAGGGCCTTTTTTATCTGTTCAAGAATAAACAATGCACTCATGATGTTCTCCTTCTTTATAAAGTGCGATTATAAGATAGTCCCAAAAGTATAAGAAAGTATAGAAAGGCATTCGGAAGTATAGGAGAATGTTGACTTGTGTGTCAAGTAATATTGCAATTGGTAATAATTGAAAAGGGGGCTGTCTTTAACTCTTGATGATTTTTTAATATAAAATTTGCACCCTGTTTTTCAACCCCTTATCAATATCCATTTCATGCTTTACTCTCTCAATAATGCTACTGACAGTGCTGTATTTTCAATGCCAAATTGCTCCCCTGCATGTTTTAATGTGGCATTTCCCAAACGCCTTACCAGCGGATATGTAACATTAATTTCAGGCGGTCAGCAGCAGCGGGTTTCTATTGCAAGGACCCTGATCAACAGGCCAAAGGTGATTTTTGCCTATGAACCCACAGGTAACCTGGACAGGGAAACCGACGCAAAGGTGCTTTCTCTTTTGAGAGAGATCAACAGGGAAAACAATACTACGCTTGTAATGGTGACACACGACAGGGAGGTGGCTATCCGCTCAGACCGTATACTGTAACTTGTTGATGGAAGAATATGCAGGTCAATTGATGTGAGATCATCGGGAAAAGAATCCGCAGTGGAGATGCTTGAAAACAGGTCATGTGTACTCACTGATTCAGATCAGACATGATTAAGGAAACCCTTATGTGGGTTGAGGAGTATAAAAAGGGACTGAAGCTTTGATAACCTGAGTTCATTAGGTTGTGTCCCATATTTTAACGAGCTA